>JBGCFJ010000750.1:0-29769 GCA_045106885.1 Saprospiraceae bacterium | reverse complement strand
TTAGCCAGTTAGACCAGTCAATTTTTCTTCTAAGGAATTCAAAAAATGCTTGCATAATGGATTATGGACGCATTTTTTGAGTTTCTTAGAAGGGAAAAAGGCGGTATAAATGGTTGATTATTTCTGCCACTTTGCCTAAGTGTCCAACTTTAGACGGGTAGCCAAAACCAGCAACTATAAAAACAGAGCCCTAGATAGATTTCTGATTTAAGATTTACTCCTGCCCAAAAAATCAAGAAATTTCAGCCTACTTAGCAGCTTCCCCTCTCCGATAAATAGTTTCTCCTTCCTTAATCGTTTCGAGTACCGTCATATCTTTTATTTTATCAGCGGCAATTGTCAAAGGATTCTCTGCTAAAATGACTAAATCGGCTAGTTTACCTACTTTAATCGACCCTTTCAAATGCTCTTGTTTATGCTGATAAGCGGAGTTAATTGTAATCGCTTTTAAGCCTTCATAAGGCGTTAATCGTTCTGCTGGGCCTAATATTTTGCCACTTCGAGTTGTTCTATTAACCGCAGTCCATAATAAAAATAATTGGTCAATAGGCGTCACCGCAAAATCAGTATGATTGGTACAGGTAATGCCCATATCCATGGTTGTTTTCATTGGACTTAAAAAAGAAGCACGGGCTTCTCCCAAATTGGCTAAATGAGTATCGCCCCAAAAGAAGGCGTGATTGGTGAAGTAAGCAGGCACCATTTCGTATTGCTTATATAATTCCAATTGGTCAGGACGTACAAATTGCGAATGAATAATGACACTTCTTAAATCTTTCGGCACAGTAGCCATTGAGTCTATTACGGATTGGTGGGTTTCTAAAAATAAATCAATGGCACCATCTCCATTGGCATGGGTGTATAATTGCACGCCTGCTTGGTAACATTGTTTCATTAGTCCACCTAACTGGGCTTTGGTTAAATTCGGAAAACCTTTACAGTCATGGGCACAACCAGGTACTTCTGTTAAATAAGGTTTGCTAAAAAAAGCCGTTTTTCCTTGCGGTGAGCCGTCGGATACGATTTTTACTCCAGCTAGTCGAAGTCTATTTTTACGTTGCCCAAATTCAGCTAAATGATTGGTGAAATATTCTTTCATATTTAAAAAACCAGCCAATACTTCAATGTCTAATTTTAATTTTCCCGCCTCTGCCGCTTTGGCTAATAACTGATAAGTTTTATAATCAGCAAATCCTTCTTGAGCAGTCGTTATTCCGTGAGAGGCATACAAATTTTGCACGGACTCTAATAAGACCATAGCCTCTTTTGGAGTAGGCGTAGGTAAAGTTTTTCTAATTGCATAGAGTGCTGTTTCTTGCACTAAACCAGTTGGTTCGCTCGAATTGGGGAAACGAACAATCATCCCTCCCGCTGGATTTTTAGTCGTTTCATCAATGCCTACTTTGGCTAAAGTGACACTATTAACTACTGCCATGTGCCCAGAAGCGTGCATTAGAAACACGGGATTATTAGGAAATGCCTCGTCTAAATCTAATTTATTAGGATGTCTTTTTTCATCTAATAAATCGGGGTTATAGCCCCAACCAACAATCCACTCTCCTTTGGCAACACTATTTTTTTCTTGGTAAGTCTTTAATTTTTGGACAATATCTTTAATATTCTTGATGGTACTAACAGGTGGAGAAGATATATTGGCTTGTGCCATCAAAGGCATCATCATTGCCAAGTGACTATGAGCATCCACAAAACCAGGCAACATTGTTTTTCCGTTTAAATCAATTACTTTAGTGGCGTCGCCTTGATGTGTCGCAACTAAAGAGTTTTCACTAACAGCAAGTATTTTACCATTTTTTATGGCAACAGAAGTGGCTTTTTGATTCACTCCTTCCATCGTAATAACCATTCCATTATGGTAAATGACGTCTGCTATTTCTCCTTTGGGCGTAGATTGGCAGGCAGCGAAAATTGTTAGTAGTAATATAAAAAGTAGTTGAGTTGGTTGTTGCATTTTGTTTGATTAAATTTTTCCTAGTCCATGAGACGTTCCAAGATTTAAAAAATGCTTGGAGGGCTCGTAAAATAATTTCCCGAAGGTAAGATTAATTACTATCTTGTCCAATAAAATTAAAACAGTTACACTTTGCAAATTATCTCTAAAAATATCGCTCGTTCTTTGGTTATCGACCAACAATTACCTGCTCCTAAAAAAGGAAAAAAAGGGACGTTGTCTGCCATTGAACAATTAGGATATGTCCAGATAGATACCATATCTGTCATTGCCCGAGCGCATCATCATATATTGTGGACGAGAGTGCCTAATTATCAGCCTGAATTTTTAAAAACCTTAGTGGAAAAAGATAAGACAGTTTATGATTATTGGGCGCATGCGGCTAGTTTTTTACCAATGCGAGATTATCAATTTAGCCTATACCGAAAATGGGAAAAGGCGCAAAAAGACAAGCATTGGTATGAGAAAAATCCTAAGAACATGGCTTACGTATTAGACCAAATAAAGGAAAGAGGACCATTGATGTCGAAAGATTTGGATAAGGGAACATTTACTAAAACGCAAGTTTGGGAAGTTCCTCCGATTAAGCAAGCATTGATGCACTTATTCATGGATGGGCAAATTATGATTGTTGGTCGGCAGAAATTTCAAAAGATTTATGACTTGCCAGGAAATTTTTTACCTGCCACCGTTAATACAAATTTACCAACTAGAGCGGCATATATTGAACATATTATCCGAAGAGACATTCAAGCACATGGATTGATAACGGTTAAGTCTATTGGGCATTTATTAAAAATTTCTATTAAAGAAAAACAAGCTGTTATTGACCAATTGTTACAAACAGGAGAACTAAGTCCTATAAAAATAAAGGGGATAGACCATTTGATTTATTACGGTTTTACTGAGCAAATAGAAAATTATAGCCCTAGAAGAGGAAGCAAGAAATTACACATTCTTTCTCCTTTTGACAATTTAGTGATTCTAAGACCAAGAGTTCAACAATTATTTGATTTCTCTTACTTATTAGAATGTTATGTGACGGCTAAGAAAAGGAAAGTAGGTTATTTTAGTTTACCTATTCTATATGGAAAAACATTTGTCGGTCAAGTCGATTTAAAGGCGGATAGAAAGACAAAAGTTTTATGGATTCGGAATTTAGTGTGGGAAAATACGGTTAAAAAAGTGGAATTAATCTATGAACCATTTCTGAAAAAATTAAAATTATTTATGGTTTTTAATGGATGTGAAACAATCGAGTCAGCGGTAAAGGATAGTCGATTAGTAACACTTTTAAAAACTTTGTAACTGAATTACCAAGGACGTTAACTATTTTATTAAATTATCTCACCACTGATAATCCAGTATATGTTCAGTATAATTTTCGGTCTGATTACTCATTTAATCACCTTCTAGTCGTTTTTTGTTCTCCTTGCCAAAGCAAAAATCCCAAAGTAATCGTACAAATTAATAAACCTAAGAATTCTCTAGTTAATTCAATATGTGGCTGGTCGGCTTTCATACTTTGCGTAATGGATTCTGCGCCAGTACTTAACCAATCAATAAAATCGGGTAGTAGGATAGCTAATCCAATTAAACACCCAAGCATACCGCCTCGTAAAATCCAAGAGGGATACATTTTATTGGCTGCAAGGGCAGAAATTAATGCCATAAACAAGTAGATACCAATCCATAACCAAGGGTCAGGGTCATTATACTGCACAACTGCAAAAATGGTGAATAGGATGGCTAGGATGATATTGGTAATTCTCATAATTTATCAATTTTGGGACTGCCCTGTAAAGGTAAAATGAATATATTATGTTTAATAATACGTTTATAGATATAAAGTTGTTTTGTATAAAAAAGCGAAACTTTTGGGGGAATAAATAATTATTTCAATTTTTATAACGAAGCTATCTTTCCGATAATCTAGTTTTACCGATATTTGCAGTTCACTAATGCTTTAAATTTTATGCCGACTACAGATACTACTACTCCACCTAAAATTAAATGGTTAGATACCGTGTCTTCATTTTTAGACAATCAATTCAAAATACCTGGTACAGAAACCCGTTTTGGATTAGATTTTATCATTGGCTTAGTCCCTGGAGTAGGAGATATAGCCAGTCTTGGTATTTCTAGTGTATTGGTTTTAACGATGGTGCGTTATGGGGCAAGTGGAAGAGTGATTTTGCAGATGTTATGGAATATTTTCCTAGATACTACGGTAGGCGCTATTCCAATCTTAGGAGATATTTTTGATTTATATTTTAAATCGAATCGGCGAAATTTTGAATTATTGAAACAGCATTATGGAGATGGCGCTTATCAAGGCAACGGCTTGTGGATAGTCATCATCGTATTAATTTTCTTGGTACTAATGTTTATTGCAGTGATTTATTTGGTGGCTAAATTGGTGGCTTTTTCTTGGTCAAATTTTGCTGCATTAGTATCCTAAGAATCTTGATGATTGGGATAAGAAATTGAGGCTATCATAGCATTCGTTTGATATAAAAACGTATTTTGGTTTCATTTTTGTTCAGAAAAAATTGAAAATTAAAATTCAATACAAACAGGCGTCCCAATTTTAAAGTCAAAACCTGTAAAGTTTAGTTTGCCTGTAGTTGCATCAATTGCATAGCTTGTAATATTTCTAGAGTTTTGATTGGCAGCATATAAAAACTTGCCTTTGGCATCAATTCTAAAGTTTCTTGGGAAAGTCCCCCTAGTAGATTCCGTTCCAATAAAAGTCAGTTTTCCCGTCGTTTCATTGACCTCATACATGGCTATACTATCATGTCCTCGATTAGAGCCATATAAAAATTTGCCATTAGGATGCAATCGAATATCGGCACAATAACTTTCTCCTGTAAACGCTTCAGGTAAGGTAGAAATCGCCTGAATAGAAGTAAATTGATGTGTTGTTTTATCATAAGCAATGACATTCACCGTATTGTCCAATTCATTAATTATATAGCAAAATTGACCATTTTTGGACCACACCAAATGCCTTGGACCAGCACCATTTTGGATTTTAAGAAAAGCTTGTTTGGTGGGTACTAATTTCCCGTTTTCATGGTCAATAGTAAACAACCAAATTTTATCTGTGCCCTTATCTGGAGCAACTGCTATTTTATTATCAGGAGCAACAATAACCGAATGTAAGTGTGGACTATCTTGCTGTGGATGCGTGCTAGACCCTTCAAATTGATGTTTGTCTGTTGCCACTAAAGCACCTTCGGCATTAATTCGATACATTTTAACCACGCCACCGACATAATTGGCAACAAAGGCAAATTGTCCATTTTGGTCAATAGAAACATGACAAGGCGCTTGTCCGTCTGTTGGTAGTCGATTAATAAAGGTTAAGGTGTCTTTCCCTATTTTGTAGGCATAGATGAATCCCGTGGGTTCATCAGCATGCGCTAATTCGCTGACTGCATAAAGATATTTTTTATCAGGAGAATAGGTTAAAAAAGAGGGATTAATCAACTCGGATACCAATTTTTTTTCTTTGATTTCGCCAGTTGTTTCATTGACTAGGATTGTATAAATACCTTTTGCATTTCCAGCTACATGTCCTTCTGTTCTAGTATAAGTGCCAATATAAAAAGTAGTCAAATCAATGGACGCTATATTTGGTGTTTTTTCTTTTTTTTCTTGGGTGGAGCAGGCAGTTCCAATGGTTAATAGTAGGAATAGGCAGTAAATAAAAAGTGGGTGTTTTTTTAACATAATTAGGTGTTTTTCTATTAGAATTTCAAGTTAGATTGTTCAGAATACGGAGCAAGCAACCCGTTCGTAAACGGTGTTTGTTCGTCCTTGTTTTCTGAATTTGATGTATCGAGTCTCCAGACTCGATACGGCTATCTAGTCGTCTCCAGACGACTGTTATTGCGCTTGTCTGGAGACAAGCAGATAGTCATTTCTAGTCTGGAGACTAGAAATATCGGTTCAAAAATACGGGGAGAAAGAATAAATATCCCTTCGTAATTCTGAACACCTCCAAGCGTTTTAATTCTTATGGTAATTATCAACAAAAAAAATAATAATCTTGCCCTGCTTGAAATTGTTCTTTTTGTAAATAATTCAAAATTTCTTGTTGGGCTAAATCTCCTGCTACAGAAATAATTAATTGAGGCTGGGTCATTTTTTTAATCGCATTAAAAGGCAATAGAATTTGTCCATAAATATCTTTACCAATTTTTCTTTCATTATTACAAACCCATTGAAAATCGACTTTTTGTGCTATCAATTGTCGAGCAATTAACTTCCCTTTTCTACCCGCTCCCCAAATGACTAAAGGACGGTTTTTATCCAGTTCTAATTTTACAAAATAATGTACTTTAATGGCTAAAAACCGATTATCTGCATAATTTTTATCGGTACGAGAAGTGCGATTTGGATAATCTCTCCATTGGTGCAAAATTTGGTCATTCGGTATGACTTGCAACCCATTTTCATAAAAACGAAAACATAAATCATAATCTTCTGGATAGCGATTTGGTTGAAAGGCAGCACATTTGTCTAAATCTGTTCGATAAACCATCCAACAAGGGGAAGGAATAACACATTCTTTGTATAAATCTTGAAAATTGTTCCCTTTTATCGTGAGTCCATTAAGCCAGTTTTGATATTTTTGATACCCTTCTCCAACTCCTATAGCAGAAAAATATTGGACTAATCCTGTGGCTAAATGTCCTGTTCCGTTGGTGGTTAATTGCTGCTTTAAAACAGCCAATTTTTCTGGGAGCATGATATCATCCGAATCCATTCGAGTAATCAACAGTCCTTGACTATGATGATAGGCTAATCGCAAGGCATCAATAATCCCATTGCCTGTATTCGTGAAAACTTTTATGCGCTTGTCTTTTTTCGCAAACTCTTCTAGTATGCTTAAAGAATCATCGGTTGAATGGTCATTAATAGCGATTAGTTCCCAATGCTTTTCTGTCTGCTGTAAGATGGAATCCAAACAATCAGGCAGAAAATTAGCCGTATTTTTAACGGGCATTAAGATACTTATTTGAAGTTTCGTCATAAGTTAGCCCAATCGTTCCATGATTTCCAAAGTTCTATCAATATCAGCGGATACATTATACGCAGAAATGCCCATCCTTGTCACGCCTCCTTTTTCTGCCAATCCTAAAACTTCCGTTGCTTTAATCGCATAAAAATGACCAGACCAAGTACAGACATTATGTTTGCCTAAATAGATGCCCACTTCATTAGCCGTTTTACCATTATAGAAAAAGGATAAGGTCGGCGCTCGTTCAGCGGTATCCATCGGTGGCCCATATAATTTTACTTTTTTCATCGCTGCCAACCCATCATATAATTGTTGAGCTAAACCGATTTCATGTTGGTGAATTTTATTGACCGCATTGACTAATCGGACTCTTTCTGTTTTGCCTTTGCCGAAGGTTGCCATAAATTCAATCGACGCTTTGACGCCTGCAATAGCGGCATGGTTGAGCGTTCCCGTTTCAATACTATAAGGCGCATGCTGATAAGCGGTTCTTAAACGATAAGGTTGTAAACGGTCCAATAAACCAGGTTTACAATACAACAGACCGACATGTGGACCATAAAATTTATAAGCAGAACAAAGTAAGAAATCACAACCAATCGCTTGCACATCTATAGACAAATGAGGCGCATAATGTACGGCATCCAATAATAACCAAGCACCAACGGCATGGGTCATTTTTCGCACTTTTACGACTTCGTTAATCGTACCAAAAATATTTGCTGCCCAACCCATTGCCACCAATCGAGTTCGTTCATTGATTTTATGTTCAAAATCTTTATAATCCAATTGACCGTCTGGTTTCAATTTTACTTCTCTCACGATGATACCATTTGCTCGCAAAGCCAACCAAGGCGCTCGATTAGATTCGTGGTCTAGTTGGGTAATGACAATTTCATCTCCTGCTTGTAAACTTCCAGCAATTGCTCGACTCAGCGAAAAATTAAGCGTTGTCATATTTTGTCCAAAAGAAATGGTGTGACTACCCTCCGCCCCTAAAAAAGTAGCTACTTTAGCTCTCGCACTTTCAACGATTTCATCGGTTTCCTTTGTCAAAGCAAAATGCCCATGTGCATTAGAATTAGAGGTTTTATAATAATCCGAAATAGCATCAATCACATAATTGGGAACTTGAGTCCCCGCAGGACCATCCAAGAAGGTAAAAGGTTGTTCATTGTGAATGCGTGCGAGACTAGGAAATTGTTTGCGTATCTTTTGATTCATGTGCTGAAAGGTATAAAGGTGAAGAGGTGTAAAGGTATAGATGCGGCAAGGTACAAAGGTTAGTGGATTTTGGCGTAAGGAAAACCATTAAAATTTGATAAAATAGAAATCAAGTACCCTTTTATATTGCAACTTTAAGCAGAAAGTTGGATATTTCAGATTCTTAAAGGAAGATGAAAAAATAAAGGTTCAATAGTTAACGAGTTCATCGTTCATCATTTATCATTCATCATTTTTTAAACATCCATCCTTTTACCTACTCATTTCCCCTCTGCAACTTTTCCAGTGTTAAAAAATACTTAAACCTCCTAATAAAAGTGGAAAGAACTAGCAAAATACCTCTTTTCTAAGTAGAAAACACTATTTATCAACGGTTGATAAAATTTGAGGCGTCACCGAGTCGTTCCAAAAATAACCGTTATTATTTTACAAAAACCGACTTAACTAGTTGTTAATGAAGTATATAAAACATTGGCTATCCAGCGGCTTTTATTCCTTACTTTTTGTGTGTCTAGTATTCTTTACCACTGTTCAGCCATTAACGGCACAATTTACAGTAGAACTAACCGTATTAACAGGCGAACCGACGACGACTTGTACAGACGGTCCATTTAATCTTCCAGGCGAACCTACTTGGGGAGTTGCCGTAGAGAATGACCCCGTTCGATTTTATGATAATACTTGCCCAAATCTAATAGCGTATCCGAATGAAGATGTCGTACATTTTAGTACGACGGTAGATTGTTTAAGTGATTTAAACGGAGGGGAATTATTTGTTTGTTTATGGTCTTTTGATAATGATATTGGTGGTTTATTTAGTGACCGTTGTGCAATTGATGCTTCTGCGAATGATAAAGGTTGTTTGGAGGTAATGTGTGGCGCATTTGTTTTGCCTGCACCTGGTACGGATATAACGTATACTTTAGACGAATCTAATTTTATCATCACACCAGATAATATTCCTTTAGAATCTAGTGGTTCGGTTACTTTTCGCATCACGGTTAGTGAAGATGCCAGTAATAGACCAATAGCACCCAACGACCATATTTGCAATGCCATCACTTTACCTGTATCTACTGCGGGAACAATAGAGACGACTTATAATAATAATTGTGCCACTAGCATTGACGACCCTATGGTTGGATTTACAACGGAAAACTCTGTTTGGTTTGAATTTGTACCGAGTCAATCCCGACGAGTATTTATCAATGTTAATAGTGAGTTACCTCCGCCAATTGGTGTTGACCCCATTCAACCAGAAATCGCTGTTTTTTTTAGTGAAAGCAACCAATGTGATGCCCCTTTGACGGAAGTACCAATCCAGAATAGTTCAACTGACCTGAGCAATATTTTTACAAGTTTAGAATGTCTGAATCCTAAATTAACTTACTATATTATGGTGGATGGACAAGCTGCCGACCCACTAGGTAATTTTTCGGTAGTCGTAGCCGAAAGAGGCTATGATGCACCCATCCAAGAAGATACCGTTATTTGTAGAGGAGAAATGATAACAGTAGGTCAGAATGTCTATGTAAATGCAGGTGTTTATTTAGATACGGTTGTTACGGCAGATGATTGTGCGGTTATTGTCGAAACAAATTTACAAGTTGTAGAAGCCTTAGTTTTAGATGTAAGAATCGGCAATTTAGCCAGAGGTGAAGGGGAGAGTGGAGGAGTGATGGTTGCTAGTGCGCAGTTTGGAACGGGTGATTATAGTTTTGCTTGGTCCAATGGACAAAGTAATCAAGTCGCTACGAATTTAACGGGTGGCGAAACCTATTGTTTGACTATTACAGATAATAATGCAGGTTGTACAGTAGATACTTGTTTTATGATGGAATTTCCAATTCCCATTGCCGCAGAAGTGATGGATGGCATGCTTAATTGTGCTACCGATGCTTCGGGACAAATTGAACTAGTTGTTCGTTTGGGGAAACCGCCTTATCAATATCGTTTGCAGGGCATAGAAGATCCGTCCATTATTGCCCTGGGCGCTATTGCTAAAAATGATACCATTATTACCATTAACGATTTATCTGCTGGTAATTATAATATTTTTATTAATAATCAAGAAGATGCACAAAATTTTGTCGCACAAATTTTAGCTCCTCCACTAATTGGTATTTCATTGGTAGACAAAATCAATGCGAGTTGTTTTGAAACTTGCGATGGTCAGCTTGAAGTCATAGCAGTTGGCGGTACAGGTGACCTTAATTTTTCTTGGGAAGGTGGAGTAGGTTGGGAGAATGCATTCAATCTATTAAATCCTAAAAATCTTTGTGCAGGCTTGTATGATTTCACGGTGACTGATGAAAATGGTTGTCAAGATTCTGCCCAATTTTCTATTATTCAACCAGCGACTATATCCGTTGATTTTGAGGAAGTGCAAGGAGTGGAATGTTTTGGAGAAGCCAACGGGCAAGCGACAATAATTGCCAACGAGCCACTCACAAATATTATTTGGGACAATGGAGAAACGACCCTCAGAGCGAGTAATTTAACCGCAGGAATGCATGATGTGAGACTGACGAATACCAGCGGTTGCACGGGACAAGCAAGTATAGAAATCACAACTCCTGACCCATTAATGGCAGCAATAGAAATCACCGAAGCCATCGCTTGTGGTGGGGAGCGGAATGGCGTCTTAACGGATATTACAACTGGTGGAACAGGTAACTACGAATATATTTGGAATACAGGCGCAATGCTTCCTTTTATCGAAAATTTACCTGCTGGAGATTACGACTTAACAGTTCGAGATGCCAATGGCTGTGTCGAAGAAGCAAGAACCACTTTAGCAGAACCAATACCTATTGAAGCGACTATTAATGCCCAAGATGTTACTTGTCCTGGTGGAGAAAATAGTGGATTAATTGCCATAACAAATCCCACGGGAGGAGCAGCTCCTTATCGCTATGCTTTAGATAATCAAAATTTTGCTACATCATCAGCAATCAATAATTTACAAGCGGGTACTTATGCTATTTTAATGCAAGATGATAATGGCTGTGAAAAATTATTTGACCAAATTATTATCAATAATCCGCCAGAAGTAACCGTGAATTTAGGAGCAGACCAGATTATCAATTTAGGAAATACCATTGACCTAAAAGCCACAGCTAATCGACAAGTAATTTTCGAATGGTCTAGTACAGACTCTTTAGATTGTTTGGATTGTGCGACGGTTAGTACCAGGCCATTTAGTACAGCTAATTATACGGTTAGCGTAACGGATGAAGTCACAGGCTGTACGTCAGAAGACGAGATTACTGTTTCCGTTTTACAATCCCGAAAGTTGTTTGTCCCTAATGCTTTTTCACCAAATGGAGATGGGAAAAATGATGTTTTAGGCATATCTGGTGGGGAAAATATTAACCGAATAATTCGCTTTGAAATTTATGACCGAAGTGGTGCCCGTATTTTTGCGCAGCATAATTTTGCCTTAACCGATAATGTTGGATGGGATGGAGAAGTTGACCGACAGAAATTGTCTACGGATGTGTTTATCTATTTTGCGGAGGTGGAATTTATTGATGGGTTGCGGGAGGTTTTTTCTGGGGATTTTACTTTGGTGCGGTGATGGTTTAGTAAGCTTGAATGCCTAATTCTAAGTTCGACGTAGGAAAATTTAGACAGAAGGCACTACGTACGATTGTCCGATTTTAGGGAATGTTGGTGCTGCTTTGATGAGATAAAAAATAGGTAGTGCTATAAATGTAAGGCTATAATATTTTATAAACTCAATGTTTCTTATGGGGTTTACTTAGACATAGCCTTACAAATGTAGCACTACCAAAAAATATACTAAAACAGTGTAGGTTGAATTATATCCTTAGTTTCAATATTATTTTCAAAAACTTCCCATTCTGAATAAGTAATACAATTACTATAAGAAGAGGCGTCATCAAAATTAAATAACTTGTACACTTTGTATAAATCAATCCTCATAAGAATATCTTTATTGATTGACCTTTTTGAATCACTAAAAACAATCGAATTTAAAAAACTTTGAACGATTTGTGAATTAAGTAAAAATTGAGCAATTTTAGCTTGAGCTTTAGAATTAAATCCGATAAAATAACAAGTATCATCAAGCATTATTGGCTTTGATTTGTCAGGGCCAACATAACTAAAAGTAGTTTTTTTATAAAGACCAGATATAGCTACTTTATGTAATTTAAAGGAATAATCTCCTATTCCAAAAATAGAAAATCTTGGTTTTCCCTTATAAATCGACGACTTTCTTGATGAAAAATACTGTTCGTTCTTACAAAGGTAATTATATGTCTTTGGTAATTCCTGTTTAATATAAGAGGTATCTTGACCGATTTTTCGTTGGGTTACAATCGTAAATTTCCTGGAAGACGTTACATCAATATTCTTCAAATCTGAACTTTTTAAAAGTCGATATACAATATTATCTTCTATGAATATTTTCTCATCTAATTTATTTGTATAGTGTTCTTCAATTTGATTCAACTCCATTATCTTAGAACAATCGTGTTTCATTCCAGATCGCCATATCAAACGAGAATAACCATCAATGTGACTCGACTGCTTATATTTATTAATAAAGGAAACAAACTTATCGTTAACCCACCCAAAATTTAATTTTTCGGCTTTTGTGTAAAAATCATATTCAGCACAAGTATAGGAGATTCCAACTCCGAACGATCCTGTAAATAAAGATGCATTTACGCTTACATCAAATTCAGCTTTTGCATTAATGACATATTTGTGGAGATCGTATATTTTAACTTTGTTTTTTTGTTGATTTTTTACAATATTTTTAATAACAATACTTTTAACAAGAAGAGCAAATGAACCTATATGGTATTGAAAATGATTAAAAAGATTTGCCACTACTGCTTCTCCCAAATCAAAATTACTTTTCCCTGTCAATGCATCAAATCCTTTTTGCAGACTTGAGTTTTTTTTCTTTGGAAGATTAGAAGAGTCTAGTGTTCCCAATTCAGAATTAGTAATCCAAGGAGGGTTTCCAATGATTAGCGTTTTTAAAGCTTTAGTATCTTTAGCTAATTTCTTGAAATCATAGGTAAATACATCGGCATGAATAATACTTATCTCTGCAGTTTTTTTATCAGGATTAGCTAAATAAAACGACAAAACTTTAAACTTGGTTTCCCAGACATACGGCTTATAAATTTCTATTCCGACTAATTTAGAAACTGACTCAATATTGTTTAGAGCGGCAATAATAAAGTTACCTTTTCCACAAGTAGGCTCTAAGATAAATTCATAATCCGAATCACTCCCAATAAGCGACACACACTGACAGGCTAAGGATTTATTAGTTTGGTAATCTCCAAATTCGCGACGATTAACAATGTTATCAGCTATTAGATTTCCAGAGATAATTCTCTTTAAAGTAATTAAATCAGCTTCGCTATCAAAAAATGAATGTACGCCACAAGTATCTATTAGGAAATTGTTAGCCGATTCTTTATTAGTTAAAGAAGGGATTTCTTGAGATAAAAAATCTAGTGCTAATTGTGGAATATATGATTTTGAAAGGCTCATAGCTTGTCTATTTTGGTAAATATAAGCTTATTAAAACTGAAATAGCAACAATTCGTGTTAAAAATCTTTAATCATCTCTCGTATCTTTGTCATCTTTCTTTCTTCTTTTCCAATATACTTTTCATAACCGACTTTCATGCCTTTAAAAAAATCAGCTTGAGTTTGATTTTTATCAATTTTTAAATCTTTATTCATTTGAATAACACCCCAACCTTGAGCTTCAATTGATAAACAATCCCAACTTAGATGATAGAATGGAATGAGTCCTGAGTCTCTTATAATCTCAATTTTACCGTCTATTTTCTCATAGTCAACAAAAATAAAATGTAATTCATTCCCCTTGTTTAATACCCATTCAATTAGCTTCTTTCCCGAAATAATATTAGGTGAATAGTTCTTTTTATCAACGTTATTACTTTTAACATTCACAGGCTTACTTAAATCATCATTGAGATAGAAGTCTCCAATAGATTTTCGTGTTGACTTAGCTTCAACTCCAAATCTCTTTGCAAATTCAACCTCTATTGACCTATAATCGTCCATATTATTGTTTTTGTTTACAAATATAATTAATTTTAAAATGTCTTATCCATTTTATGCTTAAACGCCATCTGCCGTATAATCAAATCATCATCAAAAAACTGAGATCAAACCTTTCTAAAATAACTTTCCAAAACTTATCAAATATTCTAACCTATTATCCCTAACTTTACAATCACACAAATAAATTGATAAAAACAATAACCAAAAATTCATGCGCTTCGCAATAGGAACAAAAGTTAGGCTAAAACATACAGGCGACCAAGGAGAAGTCACAGAAATGCTAGCAGACGGGATGCTCAATGTATGGATACCAGCACAGGAGATGGAAATTCCTGTATTTGAAGATGACCTAATTCGAGAGCAAGATTTTAAAGCCGCACCCACTAAAGCGAAAAAAAGTACGCCTATCATAACGCCTCCAGTCACTGAAAAAATTGTACAATACGCACCTCCTGCGACCACAGCTAATTATACTGCTTTCACTAGTCAAGGGCTACAGTTAGCTTTTGACCCTAAATATGACATAGATGGATTGACGACCCATTATCAAGTGTTTTTATTAAATGATTCCACTTCGGAATTTCTTTTTAGCAGTCAACGCACTTTGCCCAATCAATTTGCTAAAAACACACATGGTAAATTAACAGCTCATTCTTCTTATCAATTAGAGGATGTATTATTTGACCAATTGAATGATACGCCTATTTATGAGCTAGAGTGTTGGGAAGTAACGACGGCAGGCACAGGAAACAAGCAACAAAAAACGCTTAAAGTAAAAGCCAAACAGTTTTTTAAGAAGGTGAAAATTGCGCCTTTATTAGACCGTGCAGTTCATTTGTATATATTGTTTGATAGTGTTGCACCAAAGAAAAAGGAGAAAGAAGACGATTTAAAAGCGTATACCCAAAAAAATGTACGACCTGTCCAATATCAAAAAACGGGCAATCGAAATTATAATGTACATGACGTAAAAGAATACGCCAATTTTACAGGAGAAATAGATTTGCACATTGAAAACTTGCCGAGTAGAAAAGGAAAGATGTCTAGTGCTGAAAAATTACAATTACAACTCGACCATTTTGAAAAATACGTAGACAAGGCAATCCGATTAGGCGTTCCTAGAATTTATGTAATTCATGGTATTGGCAAAGGGAAGTTGAAAAATATGATTGCCAGTCGCTTAATCCAGATGCCAGAAGTCAAGACTTTTAAAAATGAATATCATCCTCGATATGGTTGGGGCGCTACGGAAGTCATTTTGTAGTAATCTTCTATTTGCTGCACCGAATAAGAAGTAAAAATTTAAAGTTGCTAATTGTTCTAAGGCAACCAGCAACTCAATAAGATAATACTTGTCAAATACGTATGAATTTAGAGTTGGGGAATAGCCAAATGATTCCTGTTCTTTCCTTCCCGAAAAAGGTGAATAAACTCTCGAACCGCTGCAAAGGAAACCACTTTATCTTTAAAATAAGGCACTGCCTCTTTAATCTCTTTTTCAGAAGCTTCCAATTGATTTAGAATATTAATCAGGTGCATTTTCATGTGTCCTTTTTGAATGCCTGTAGTCACTAGGGAACGCACCGCAGCAAAATTTTGTGCCAAGCCCGTTACGCCAATAATTTCCATTAAATTTTGGGCAGAAGGATTGCCTAATAATTCTAAAGAACGTTTAGCGACAGGATGTAATTTAGTTAACCCTCCTACCGTACCAAGTGCTAATGGCACATCCAACCAAAATTTAAAGATTCCAT
Organism: Saprospiraceae bacterium; assembly: GCA_045106885.1. Lineage (GTDB taxonomy): Bacteria > Bacteroidota > Bacteroidia > Chitinophagales > Saprospiraceae > JAFMDF01. The sequence goes on along the minus strand of JBGCFJ010000750.1, from coordinate 13,706 downwards.
CCTCAATACTACAATGACTCAAACTACGGTATTGCCCATCTTTGGCAGCATAAGTATGACCACCTGCTTCAATGGCTCGAAAATCATTACCTGTAGCTAGGACAACGGCATCAATACCATTAAAAATACCTTTATTATTAGTGGTGGCTCGATAGGGGTCTATTTCGGCAATTCGGATGGCTTTATAAAATTTAAATGCAAAAGTTGCTGCATCCATGTCGCCAAATTTCCCTAAGTCTGCAATAGGACAGGTGACTGAGGCACGAACCACACATTCGGGCGTATAATTAGATAAAATTGCCATGATAATGACGACCTCTTTTTCAGTAGCCGAAAAAATAGGATTAGTGGCAATAAATTGAGTAAGTGTCTGACCAAAAGATTCTAAGCAGGAATTAATAAAGTTAGCACCCATGGAATCACAGGTTTCAAAATTGCAGCGTAATTGGTAATAATTGGGTTCAATATCCGTAAAATCGACCAATTCTATTGCTTGAATGCCCCCACCTCTTTTTTCCATATTGGCAGTAATGGCTTGTGCTTCTTTTTTTAGTTGAGCCGTTAATTTGGCAAAAATTTGGTGTAATTTCTGAACATCGCCTTCCCAAGAAAAGTGTAATTGTCCCACTTTTTTAGTGCCTAATATTTCTGCTTTAAAGCCTCCTCGACTCATCCAAAATTTAGCCGCTTTAGAAACAGCCGCTACAACAGAACTTTCCTCTGTCACCATCGGAATCACATAGGTTTCTCCATTGATTTTAAAGTTTGGAGCAACCCCATAAGGCAAATAAAAATTACTAATGGTGTTTTCACTAAAGCCATCAATAATTTTTTGCTGAGCTTCATTATTTAACCAATAGCTTTTTAATTCCTTTGCAACGACTTCAGGGTCTTTAAAGAAATTTTGTACAATCCATTTTATTTTACCTCTTTTGGATAGTTTAGAGAAACCAGAGATAGTTCGTTGTTTTGATGTCTTATTTTCCAAATTGTTTATTTTGTATTAGGGCGGTACAAAGTTTTGAAAATGATTGATTTTTTTGACGCTGATTTCGCTGGTTGGTAGTGGTACACTTGTAAGGCTATTTCTAAGTAAACCCCATAAGAAACATTGGGTTTATAAAATATTATAGCATTACATTTATAGCACTACCCGCTGGTTTTTATGATTATTTATGTTTTGATAATTTAAAATATAAATTTTCGTAAGAAAACATAAATCATCATAATTTCAAACAGCGAAATAAGCGACAAAAAAAATTGTACACGCCTTATTTTGGGCTACCTGCCTGATATTGTAAATAATTGATTAGACTACTATACAAAAGAGGTTAGAAGTCAGACCGAAAAATTACATTTTTCTGTTAGAAGTCAGATTGAACCCATATAAATAGATGATAGTCAGTATTTTACACAAAAAATATCTGACTTCTGACAGTCAATGAAATTGACGGTCTGACTTCTGACTTCTAAAAATGTATAGTAGTATAATAATTGATTATAAATTAATTGTAATTAGCTGTTAATCGGGTATTTGCGTCTAATCCGACACCCAATACCTGGAATCTTAGAGCTTTGTGTCCTTAATGAACAAGCAATTGCATTTTAAAAATTACTTAAGCGTCAAATAAGCCTTAGCCAATTTCAACCCTTCTACTTGTCGTTCCACATGCTGATAAAGCGTGTCATAATCACCTTGGGCATGCTTTAAAAAACCAGAGGCTTGTCCATAAATTGCCGCAAAATTAGCTTTTTCAATCAAATAATAGCCATCTAAAAAATCTTGTACGCCACCCGAAATAATTAATTGCTGACAAAGCATTTTGTCCCCTAATTCTATTTTAATTTGATTGCATAAATCAACCATTTCTTCCGCAGCATGTCCAACTTGTGCTAAATTACGGTATGCGGTTTGCTTAGTGGCATCACTTCTTAGTAATTCTAGCATCGAAAAATTAGTCCCGCCGCTTGCGGCAAAATCAACGGCTGCTAAGGGTAATTGCAATAGTGCTTTCAAACTTTTATACCCCATTCCCTGCCCCACTTCTTTCACAATAATTGGGATATCCATTTTTTCCAAAATAGTCGTAATTGTTTCTAGTGGAGGTCTTTTATATTGGTCACCTTCGGGCTGCATCCATTCTTGAAATGGGTTGATGTGAATAATCAAACCATCTGCGGCTAATTTATCCAATAATTGCGAAATTCGATAAAGTTCATTCTGGTCAATTAACTCTTCTAATTGAGCAATTCCTAAATTCGCATAAAGCGGCAAATCATCGCCAATCAATGAACGCACCGCAAAATCCTTTAAATATTCATCACTATACAATAAGCCTCGGCAAGACCCTAGGCCCATCCCCATCCCAAATTCCCCACAAACTTTAGCCAAATTATGATTGATGGTATTCGCCATTTTAGTCCCGCCCGTCATGCTAGAAACCCAAACAGGCGCACGCATCGTTTTTCCAAGAAAAGGAATTGTTCCATAAGGTGTCCCTTTCACAGGATGTGCTGCAAATAAAGGCTCATAAGCAAAACGCTTATCCAATTGGTCGAGTCCAATTTGCGACTTAAAGGCTAATTGAATATGGTCTTTTTTACGTGCTTCCGCAGTCGGGTCGTCAGTAAATGGCATTGTATTTAATGGTTGCTTCATATATATCTAAACTATACCTTTTACAAAGGTAATAGGATTGTTGGATAATTAGTTGCCTAGTATAGGTGAACTTTAGTTCACCGAAGTATTTTTACGGTGAACTAAAGTTTACCTATACTATTGCCCCCAAAATTATTTGTCATTTTAGGGCTTGCTAATACTAAACAAAGAAACGGACGGTAGGTTTAGTAATTTTGTAACTGTAGCATTAAACGTCTGGTGAGGAGTAATTTATTTTTTTACATTAAATCATCAAAAGTAATAGTTGCATCGATGATGCCAGATGCAAGGTCTGGAATTTACGGTCTTTCTTCTAAACTTAACTACTTTCCCATTGTTCGACTTAGGCAACCCATTTATTAGACAAATAGATTTAATTAGTAGCAAACTGAGCCTATGAAAAATATCCAACAACTAGGAAAAGCCGAAATAGCAATAATGGAACGTCGTGCTAGAACGAAATTAATTAATTCTTTAAGTGGTTTTAAAAGTATCAACCTCTGTGGCACAATTAGTAAAGATGGAATTAGTAATTTATCCCTGATTAGTTCTGTTGTACATATTGGGGCAGACCCTGCGTTAATGGGGTTTATCATGCGACCAGTAACCGTTAGAAGAGATACTTATAATAATATTTTAGAAACGGGACAGTATACTTTTAATCATCTAAACGCGGCAATTTTTAAAAAAGCACACCAAACAGCCGCTCGTTATCCTGTCGAAATATCCGAATTTGAAGCAGCGGAGTTAACCGAAATTTATAGTAATGCGATTAAAGCACCCTATGTGCAAGAAAGCCATATTCGCATTGGGCTAGAGTTTATCGAAAAAATACCGATTCCTTTGAATGGGACTTTATTGATGATTGGACAAGTCAAAGAAATATTCTTCCCTAAAGATTGCCTATTAGAAGATGGCTATTTAGATATAGAAAAAGCAGGATCTATTACCACCTCTAGTTTGGATACTTACCATCGTACTCATCGACTAGCGAGATTATCCTATGCCAAAGCAGACCGTATGATTAAGGAAATATAATATTTGTCTAGCCCCTAACACTATTTCTATTCTTAAAATGGACATTGATAAAGGCATTTTGTATTTTTGAGCATCATTACAAGTGATTTCAAGAAAGTATGAACAAACCAACTATATTACATTTAAGTAGATGTGTCTACTTTATGCTATTTTTCCTACTATGGAGCTTAAATGTTACTGCACAAGGTGACCTTTTTTTTTCTGAGTATGTGGAGAGTAAAGAAAGCGGTTTAGGCAATAAATGTCTAGAGATGTATAACCCTACCTCTAATAGTCTTAATTTATCCGACTATACCATTGAATTTTATAATAATGGAAGTAATAATCCTAGTACTGCTCCTTTTACAATAGGAGAAAGGGTTTCTTTTTCAAAACTTGCTCCTTTTCAAACAGTGGTGTTATGTCAACCTGCCTCAGATATTGGGTTACTTTCCGTAAGTGACGGTACTTTTAAATTTGGTAATTATAATGGGAATGATGCGATTGTACTAAGATATAATGGGGCAATTGTTGACATTATAGGTGCTATAGGTTGTAATCCTGGCGAAGCTTGGACGAATGGAGGAAATAGTACAAAGGACAATACTTTAGTTAGAAAAGCTTGTATTCAAAAAGGGAATAGTACAGGTGATTGTGCTTTCGCTGGACTAGCGTCGGAATGGGTATCATTAGGTGCAAATAATTTTTCTAATTTAGGTACTCACGAAACAGGTGTGCCATTAGTTAAAATATCAGGCAATAACGCTCTTTGCGAAAACCCTTCTATTACCCTAACCGCAACAGCAGGTTTTGCTAGTTACGAATGGTCAAATGGCGGAGGAGCCAATACAACGACTATTAGTACTCCAGGTAACTACAGCGTAACTATTACTTCTGATATTGGCTGTAGGGCCATTGCGACAAAAACAATTAATGGTCAATCCCCTGCCATTAATGCGACTATTGCTAATATTCAAGCAGTTAGTTGTATTCCTAAAAAAGATGGCAGTTTTACGGTTACTCCCAGCGGAGGTTCTGGTGGATTTTCTTATGCTTGGGAAACAGGAGCGAGTACCAATCGAACGATTACGGGACTTGGTGCAGGAAATTATACGGTAACGGTCACGGATGATAATGGATGTAGTGTTACGCAAGCAGTAACAATAGAAGGCACGGTAACCGTTCCTTTAACTTCAGCAGTAACACCTGAAACCTGTAAAGGCAGAGAAGATGGCACAATTACTTTATCTGGCACTGGGAATGGGGTAACTTATGCAATTAATAATAATGCTTTTCAACAGGATAATCGTTTTGTAGACTTAACGCCAGGCGATTATGTGGTACAAGTACAAGATGCGAGTGGTTGTGGCAATCAACAATCCGTAACGATTCCAGCGGGTTCTAATTTTAATTTGCGTAATAGTCAAATCGTCCAAGCTAGTTGCCAAGGGGAAGACGGTGGTGGACAAATTATCTTAAGACCAGAAGGTGGACAAACACCTTACCAATTTAGTGTTGATGGAAGTCCTTTTAGTGATAAAAGAGTTTATTCTAACCTAAAAGGAGGGATATATAATATTATTGTAAAAGATGCGAGTGGTTGTGAAAAGACATTTCAACAAGAGATGGAAGAAGGCTCGAATATGGTGGTGGATAGTTTGATTATCTCACCCGCAATTTGTGAAGGCGTAAATGATGGAGCTGTTCAGATTCTGTTGAGTGGGGGTTCTGGAAATATTAGCTATAATAAAAGAATAGATGGTGTATTAAGACCTTTTTTTAGTCCTACTTTTATAGGATTATCTAGTGGAAATCATCAAGTGATTATTAGGGATAATGAATTTGATTGTAGGATTCCTGTAAATTTTGAGATACCTATTTTTCGAACTTTGACAGCAAGCATTCAGACAGCTCCTTTATGTGAATCAGCAACAACAGGAAGTTTTGCCGTTATCCCTCAAAATGGATTTTCACCTTACGAATATAGCTTAGATAGCAATGCTTTTGTCTCAGATAGTCTTTTTCAAGAGGTGGAACTTAAAAATTATGTGGTTACAACTAAAGATTACGATGGTTGTACGACGACAGATTCTGTAAATTTTGCAGATGGGCTTAGTTTTGAAATTGTTTTTGCTGTTCCTAGGACCGAATTATGTGTCGGAAATGAAGATGGACAAATTACGGTTGTCGCCAATGGGATGGATTCTGTAAGTTATAGTATAGATGACATAAATTATAGCGAAAATAATGTGTTTGCTGGTTTAGCAGCAGGGGAGTATACCATATATGCCAAAGCAGGGGATTGTATGGCTACTGAAACGGTCACAATACTTGCTGCTGAAGCGATTAGATTGGAACAAATTACGCCCCAAATTGCGTCTTGTGAAGGAGATAATGATGGACAATTAACCATTGATATTGCTGGTGGAGTTGCACCTTATACGTATCAATTAGACCAAGGTGTTTTTCAAGATGCACCTGTTTTTAGCAACCTCACCCAAGGTGTTTATTCCATAACTGTTCGAGATGCCAATCAATGTGAACAAGTTTTTACAGATATAATCTTACCTGGACCTGTGCGCTTAGACCCCGAATGTAGCGTCACTCAGCAAGTGACTACAGCAGGCGGTTCAGATGGCAGTGCATCCATGATTATTTTTGGTGGGATGCCTCCTTATTATGTTCAGTTGTTGGATGCAGGATTTAATAATATTGTTTCCGTAGATGGAGTGGTTAATTTCGATAATTTATCCGCAGGCAACTATATTGCCGAAGTAAGGGATGCCAATGATTGTACCAATACTTGCGAATTTACCATTGAAGAACCGCAATGTGATTTTTCGATTAGTGCAAGCCAAACCAATGCCACTTGTTTTGATTCTCTAAACGGCACTATCAATCTAACCATTCCCGCTCAAAATTTACCATTGACGATTAATTGGTCAGATACCACTTATAATGGTCAGCAAAACTTAACAGGATTAACTTCTGGAGAATATAGGGTAACCGTTACAGATGCCCTAGGTTGTGTAGATAGCACGGCTATCACGATTACTGAACCAGCCCCTTTAAATGTAAGGATTGAAACCGTCAATACAACTATTTGCTCACAAGATTCAACTGAGTTAGTGCTTACAGGAATGTATGCAAATTATACTTGGTCAAACGAAGCCACTACTGCTACCACTAGGGTATATGAAACGGGGAATTATCAAATCATAGTTGAAGATGAAATGGGTTGTATCGCTATGGATGAAATTGCGATTACTGTCCTTCAACAAGATACTATTCGGGAAACTAGATTTACATGTGATGCTATGAATATCGGTACATTTATGACCGAAGAAAGAAATGAAAATGGTTGTAATAATATCATACTTCGAACCTTTGAATTAGCACGAAAAGATACGACTTATATAGCAGCGACTACTTGTAATCCTTCTGACGCTGGTATGTTTCAAACCTTCTTACCTAATATTCTGGGTTGTGATAGTTTGATAATTACCACTGTTGAATTACTGCGTTCAGACACAACTTACCAAACGCTGATGAGTTGCAATAGTGAAGAGGTTGGTGTTAATGAAACAGTTTTGACCAATCAGTTCGGCTGCGATAGTTTATTAATTATTGAAACGACTTTAGTCGAAAATCTACCTCAATCACTCAATACAAATTTTACTTGTAATGCGATGGAAGTTGGACTGGATACTGCTTATGTTAAAACAATTACAGGTTGTGATAGCCTCAGTATTACCCAAACCATTTCTAATAATTCTGAACCTACTCTATTAACTGAAATGACTTGTGATGCAACAATAGTTGGTATAGACACGCTGCTACTAATGAATGAATTTTTATGTGATAGTTTAGTCATTATTGCAACTAGACTTAATTCTAGCCATGTGATTTCTTTGATGGAAGAAAGTTGCCAGCCAGCAGACACTGGTATAGTTATTCAATCTTTTGTGAATCAGTTTGGTTGTGATAGTATCATTACGACTTATACTACTTTAAGCCCAGTAAACGATTGTGACTTTAACTTCACCATACAAACAGATAGTATTTGTCGAGGAGAAACAACAGGTACGATTCAACTAAGAGCAAATGCAGAAAATTCCCCTTTAAGGTATTACTTATTAGATGATTTGTTCAGAGACACTTTACAAGAAGGCCGTCTACTTGATGCGGCAACTATCTTGACGAATATTCCAGTTGGAGAATATTGGATTTCGGTAGTCAATGAAAGAGGTTTTGAAAATCGACAACGATTGAGTATCAACCAATTTCCAACAGTTACGATTAATGCACAACTTTCAGATTATAATGGTTTCGCAATTAGTTGTATAGACGAAACAGATGGTAGTATTGAGGTGACGATTAGCGATGGAAAAGCACCTTATACCTATCTTTGGGAAGATGATAGCACAACCAAAGAGCGACAAAATTTAGCAGTTGGAGATTATAGGGTGACAGTTGTAGATGCGAATAATTGTACGGATTCTACTACCTTTAATTTAGCAGTTAATGAGGCGTTAAGTGTAGAAATTCAAACAAGCAATACCTCTTGTTTTGGAGTTAGTGAAATGGGGCAGCTAACGATTACAGATTTATTTAATGCAAATGGACCAGCAGAATATTCTTTAGATGGTCTTTCTTTTCAGCCGATAGGGCAACTTCCTTATGTGGTAGAAAATCTTCCACTTGGCACTTACGAATTGTATATACAAGACGAAAACGATTGCCAAACAAATACTGATTTTACAATTCCTATTTCTACAGAAAAACAATTGACTTTAGGTGGGAATCAAGTCTTATCCTTAGGAGATAGTCTTCTCTTAACTCCAATAACTAATTTTGATATTACTCGTTTTGAGTGGACTTCAACCACGACTTTACCTTGTACAGATTGCCCAACGATTCGATTACTTCCAATAGAAAGTGGGCAATATACACTTACTGCTTATGATGCAAATGACTGTAGTTTGACGGCATCTGTAGCAGTTCGATTAGAGAAAAAAAATCGGGCTTTTATACCCAATGTATTTAGTCCTAATAATGATGGAGTTAATGATGTTTATCAAGTTTTTACAGGAAAATCGGTGAGCAGAATTAATCAATTCCAGATATTTGATTACGAAGGTCGGTTGATGTATCAAATCAATGACCGTGCGCCAAACGACACTTCTATTGGTTGGGATGGGCGATTCAATGGTCAAAAAATGTCGCCTGCTGTTTTTGCCGTGCTAATGGAAGTTACCTTGATTGATGGGACGACTAAACAGTATCGAGAGACAATGACGCTAATCAAATAAATAACGTTTTAACAGTTTTTTATTTTTAGAAATTGTATTTTTGATAAAACTACATGCAAAAAATATTACTACTGGAAGGCTATTTTATAAAATAAGATGACCCAGAAAGAATTAAAACAAAGAGTCAAGGTAACTAAAGACCAAATTACTTTAGCAGTTAAATACAAAGAAGCCTTTGAAAAAGAATTAGGCTACAAAGACTATATTGATGAGAGGCTCGAATTGCTTAAAGAATTATTGGATAAATTAAAAAGATAACCATTTAAAAATAGCATGATGGAACAAATAAAAATAGATGTTAGAAAAGAGATGAAAGATTTAGATAAGTCCTTAAAAAGCTTAAAAGAAGGTGTTGATTAAACAAAGTTAACTAAAAAAGGGAAGGCTGAAATTATTTCAGATATTGAAGAAATGATTACGCTATTAGAAAGTACCAAAAAATAGTAAGGGCTTATATGCGAAGTTTTACACTAATTTTTATTAGTTTTTTTTTATTTTTTAAAATAGGATATACTCAATCAATTGATACTATTCTCCAATTACAAGTCATAGAGGTTAAAGCCCCACGCCTACAAACCTTCCAAACAGGGAAAAAAAGAACCACATTTGATACTTTCCAAAAATTGACGACCGTCACTCAAGATTTAGGAGCAGCCTTAAATTTAAATACCCCGATTTTTATTAAAAATTATGGACCAGGCCGTTTAGCGACAACGGCTATTAGAGGGGCAAGTGCCAGCCAAACTGCGGTTATTTGGAACGGATTTAATATTAACAGCCCAATGTTAGGGCAAACAGACTTTTCCTTAATTCCTACTTTTTTTATAGATGAAATTGGGGTAGAATATGGCAGTAATAGCACCGCTTGGGGAAGCGGGGCGATTGGTGGTGCTATTATTTTGACCAATAAAAATCAGTTTAGTCAGGGCTGGAAAGGGGAGTGGGAAAGTAAAACAGGGAGTTTTGGCAATTTTTTTAATGGCATCGGCACTAGTTTTAGCAATGACCATTTTACGAGTACCACTAAAGTTTTTTACCAAACTGGAAAAAATGATTTTCCTATTCAAAATGGACAATCGGATAGGTTGACCCATGCGGAAATTAATAAATGGGGTATTTTACAAAAAAATGGATTTATAATAAAAAACAATCAACAAGTAGACCTAACTATTTGGTATCAAGATGCGGATAGAAACTTACCACCCAACCTCGTACAAAGAACAAGCGTTGCCGAACAAGCAGATGAATCTTTAAGAACAACCCTTAACTGGAAATACATCCGAAACCAGTCTGTTTTTCAAATCAGAAGCGGTTTGTTTTATGAACGGTTATTTTTTCAAGACGCCACCGCAGGAATTGACTCCCGCAGTCGAACTTGGACGAGTCGAAGTGAAGTAGAATGGACAAAAAATATTACTAAGCAACACCGTCTTAATATAGGCGCTAATTATGCCTATCTAAAAGCGAATGCTACTGGTTATGACAAGGAATCGCCTACCCAAAATAGAACGGCTATTTTTGCGATGTATAACTGGAAAAATACCAATGAAAAATGGCGTACTCAATTATCTATTCGCCAAGAATGGGTTGCTGGCAGTGCTACGCCTTTTATTCCTTCCATTGGTTTTTCAGGACAACTCAATAAATACTTAACGATAAATAGCACGATTGCCAAGAGCTATAGAGTCCCTACTTTTAATGACTTATTTTGGCGTTTGCAAGGCAATCAAAGTTTACTACCAGAAAATGGCTGGAATCAAGAATTTGGCTTGACTTACACCACTAGAGAAAAATGGCACTTCACCACCACTGCCTATAACCGAACCGTAGCTAATTGGATATTATGGCAACCAGAAACTGGCGTTTGGCGACCTAGCAATTTATTGAAAGTATGGAGTAGAGGCATTGAAAATATATTAAAATGGCAAACGAAAATCAATGAATTAACACTTGATTTTTCTATACAATATGACTTTACCCTTTCCCAAAATCGGGCAGGCACATCTGCCAATGATGCTTCTGTTGGCAAACAATTAATCTATGTCCCCAAGCATAAATTTAACGCCCAATTAAAAGCTATTTATAAAAATTGGACGTTTGCCTTTTATCATCAATATACAGGACATGTTTATACTTTAGTTGATAATTCAGATTTTTTACCTGCTTATCATTTAGACCATCTCCACGTTTACCGAACTTTTAAAACTAAGCAGTTAACAGGCAATGCTTTTGTAAAAGCCAATAATATCTTAGGGATAAATTATCAAGTAATCGCTCAATTTCCTTTGCCCCAACAGAATTTTGAAGTAGGTTGGAGTATTGGCTTTTAATTGAATAGAGCGGTTCAATTTCGGCGAAATTTCATCTTCTAAGGGTACTATTTTTACTTTCAACGCCCATAAATAAAGCATTTTGCTCAATAGACATCGTATCAGGATGTTGGTCTATGCAGTTAGCATCTAGATTAAGTATCTCGTTTGCTTTTAAAGATTGAACAATAAACGGCGAATGAGTTGTTACTATAAATTGTATTCTAGGAAAAGTTCTCTTTAAATCCGATACTATTTTTTGTTACCATTTTGGATGAAGATGCATATCAATTTCATCAATCAGTACAATTCCTTCTGTTGCTGTTACTGCATGAATTCCTAAATGAGGATTTAATTGCTCTATAGGCAATATCAGATACTAACCTAATAACACTTCTATACCCGTCGCTTAAATTAGATAAAGGAAGCCATGTTCCATCTTTTTGTTTCCCCACTATATCAGCTAATCCCCAGTGAAACATTACTTTTTGCCATTCTGGGACTACAGATGCAATTGCATTCATATAAGCATAATAAAGTGTTTTGTCTCTATTAAATTTTAAAGCTGAATCTTCAAATGTCTTAAACCAAGACATAAACTTTAATTATTCAGGATTCTGTCACCATATCCCCAACCTTTATCTCCCCATTCCCACCAGCCAATTCCTCTTCCCAAACCGTATTCACCCCAAAATAAATTTTATTATCAAACCGCCGAAAAGTAGCCAAAGTGCGATTAGGTTCTTTCACAATTTTCGCTGTTTCTTGATTAATATTAGGCACATTACAACGCACACAGCGATGGGTGATTTTAAAAGATTGGTCACCAATTTTTACCTTAGTCCATTCGTCTTCACTAAAAGGTGCTCCACCAGTAAAGACTAAATTAGGGCGAAAACGATTCATAGAAACAGGCGCTTCCAGCCGATTATTTAAATCATCTAAACCTGCTTGTCCAGCAATTAAAATAGGCGCACCATCGGCAAAACTGACCAAATCTCTAGTCGTATTATATGTCTCTTTCATGCGGCGTTCTGCGGTATCAGGCATATAAACCAATTGGCAATCCGTTTTTAATTGGGCTTGAAACCATTGATTAATAGCAGTAGGCATAACTTGCGCTATACTGGAAATACCCCAAACATCGACTTCTATTGTTTTGGTAAAATAAGTAGGATTAATTGGAATGGCTAAACTGTTGCCTGGTTGGTCTTTATGCCAAATAATCAATTGATTTCCTTTGATGGCAGTGCTCAATAAAGCCATTTTTCGAATGGTTCGTTGAGTCATAAATATACCTTCCGAATCGACTAACATAAATCGACGGTCATTGGCTAGCCCTCTAGTAGTTAGTTTAGTTGTTATTAATTGGATACCACCTAAAGCTTTAATTGGATAAATGTAAATTTCGCTGAGTTGCATTTGAATGATTTTAAAGAAGTGATATTAGCTTGATGGTTAGTAGTGGTTCAAAGATAAGGGATTCTGAGTAGTAGACTTGTTACCTTTTAGAAAATGCTTAGAGCATGTTTAAAATTTGTAAGAACTGAAAATCAATAGTTTGTGGTTCTGAGGAAGTATCAAAATTGTTGCCTAGCGAGTTAGGTGACTATTTTCTAATTTAAGCTAGGTTTTTCAAGACTGCTTGTGCTTGTAAAATATGTCGTCGTTCGTGGGTAATAACAAAATCTAAAGCATCGCCAATCTTCATTTTTATTAATTTGAAAAATTCAACAGGCACTTTTCGTTGATTGATATTTTTGCCTTTTGCTTGTTCTAAGAGTGTTAATAATTCTTGTTGGTAGGTCAAGAATTTTGTCATCGTTTCTTTGGTTAATTGACTGCCAACTGGATTGAACTTAGCAATGGCTTTTTGTTTTTTGGCGTTATCTGGCGACATCATGTCAATAGACATTTTGCCAAACCAGCCGTTTTTATAGGGTTTATTGGTTGTAGTTGACTTGGCTGCGGCAAGCCCTTTCTTGATAGCAGCATTATAATAAGCATGATAACGATTTAAATGCTCCAGACATTCTAGTATACTCCACTTATCAATATTCTCTTTTTGGTTTAATTGGTTGATAGTTAATGGTTTAAATTCTTTATTTACAGTAGAAATGATGTTTTCCACATTTTGGATTAAATTGGTGATAAGTGTCTGGTCAGTCATTATTTTTTACTTATTTATGATGGTGCGGAATACTGGTAGCAAAGCCTTCAGGCTTTCCCGTCAAAGGCCTTCAGGCCTGTTTTATGTAGGGAATCTATTATTCATATTTCCGACCTAAAGGTCGGGTACGGGAAAGCCTAAAGGCTTTGCTACCAGTTGTCTTTCCACAAAAATAAGCCCAATCAAAAAGAAAAACCTTGATTAGTGACGACGCAGGAATAAATTGAGCCATATTACTT
>JBGCFJ010000075.1:0-3295 GCA_045106885.1 Saprospiraceae bacterium | reverse complement strand
GCCCCCTACCACTGCCCACTGCCACTGCTCACTGCCCCCTGCCCACTGCCACTGCCACTGCCACTGCCCACTGCCACTGCCAAAGGAACTTGCCCCTGCTAATTCCCTTTAGCTTGTGGCTACATTGGTAGAATAGGAGTCAACTGCTTTCCTGTAATATCAAATAAACCAATAGAAAATAGCCTTTTGAATGTGTATAAAACCCATTCTACGCAGTCATTCCACCATCTACAGGCATACTATGTCCTGTAACAAAGCCTGTTTCTTCTGCACACAACCAGACAATGGCATTCGCAATATCATCAGGCTGTCCATAACGGCGTAATGGAATATTCCGCAATAATTTTTTCTCAAATGTGGGGTCGATAGTCAACATATCTTTGACCATTGGCGTCATTGTAAATACAGGACAAACTGCATTGACTCGAATTTTGTGGCGAGCATATTCGTGGGCAGCAGTTTTGGTCAAACCTACTACTGCATGTTTAGCAGCAGTGTAAGCAGCCGTATAAGGTTGGGCTTTTAAGCCTGCAATAGAGGCAATATTGACAATAGCACCACCCGTACCTTGTTTTACCATTTGTTCTAATTCTGCTTGCATGCAGTAGAAAACACCTGTTTGATTAATGGCAATTACCTTATCCCAATTCTCTACGGAATATTCATGGGTGATTTTAAAATCGCCACCAATCCCTGCATTATTTACAGCAATGTCCACCTTTCCAAAAATATCAACTGTTTGCTGAACTAAGTTTTTTACTTGTTTTAAATTAGATACATCTGCTTTACAAAAAGCTGCTCTTTGACCTTTTGCTTCTACCATTGCTACTGTTTCCAATCCTCCCTTTTCATTAATATCTGATACCATAATATCCGCCCCTTTTTCGGCAAACATAATAGCTGCTGCTCGACCTATCCCAGACCCAGAGCCTGTAATTAAAACAGTTTTTTCCTTGAAGTTCATTATCTATGTTTTGATGTTGTTAACTGATGATAGAACAAAAATAAACCAGCAACCAGCAACTATAAAATTGCGAGTCAATGCTATACGAATTACCTTACGCTAGAAGGGTTTTCTTATGAAATTATTTTCACCAATTTTTAAGCGAATTAGCACAGAGGAAAAGCAACTAAATATTAAACTAGCCTCAATCATGATATTTTATACCCTAAAAACTAGGGGTTATTCCCTTTTGAAAATTGAAAATTATAAATTGAAAATTATCAAAAAGGGCGTTTTTCCATTTTTATAAGAAAACCCTTCTTACGCTAGTCTATCGAGTTATTTCAAATCAAAGTTAGGAGACAATTCCCCAGAATCTTTTCCTTTGTAAAATTCACAAATAATAGAAACGGCTTCATCTGCTGTTTCGACTACGGGCATTAAGTCTAAATCCTTTTCATTGATATTGCCTGCTTTTGCAAACATGACATTTTTCATCCAATCTTTTAACCCTGACCAATAATCTTTGCCAACCAATACGATAGGAACCTTGGTGATTTTTCTAGTTTGAATTAAGGTCAACACCTCAAAAAGTTCATCTAAAGTACCCATACCTCCAGGTAAGACAACAAACCCTTGTGCATATTTTACAAACATTACTTTTCTGACAAAGAAGAAGCGATGATTTAAAATTTTGTCATTATCCACGAAATCATTTACACCTGTTTCAAAAGGTAAATCTATTCCTAAACCCACCGAAATACCGTCGTATAGTTTAGCGCCCTTATTCCCTGCTTCCATAATCCCTGGGCCGCCACCTGTAATGACACCAAAACCTTCTTCTGTTAATTTGCGAGCAACATCAATGGCTAATTTATAATAAGGATGGTCTGGTTTAGTTCGGGCAGAACCAAAGACAGAGACACATGGCCCAATTTCATTCAAGCGTTCAAAACCTTCCACCATTTCTGAAATAACTTTAAACATGGTCCAAGCATTTTCCCCTTTTATTTTGGTCCATTGCTTCATTTGCTGGTCGGCATTAGGTGTTTTTTTCTCTTTTTTCATAAGTAAAAATTAATGTTTCTTTGTATAATTTTTTAGAAGTTATTCAGCTCTAAAGATATATTATTAGGGACTTTTAAGCAGCCCCAAGGGTTATAAACGTTACAGCTTACTAAAAGGTTTAAGCTGACGTAATTTGAAAGACTTGTATTTTACTGATGCATTTTATACATCTTTTATAATTTGCTGGTTGCTGGTTGCAAAAAAGGAGCATAATTATTTTAATAGCCAACTCAATAAATCATTAGCTATTTTGAAAACGCTGTATTGGGAATATTGTACTACAAAATTAAATGTCAATTCAACCAACAACTAGCAACTAGCAAACATAAAAACTACTTCTATGACATCAATTACCATCGATAAAAAATTTAATGGCCCTCCAAATTCAGGAAATGGGGGATACGTTGCAGGAGTGATTGCTGCGAACTTACCATTTTTACCCGAAATCACACTTAGAGCGCCGCCTCCTTTAGACCAAGCTATGAACCTGCGAATAAACGAAAATACCGCAAAGTTGTTAGATGGAGATACATTAGTAGCGGAGGCAAAAGTAGCTGATTTTCAATTAACTATACTGCCTCCTGTTAGTTTTGCTAGGGCAAAACAAGCTAGTGTTTCGGACAATGCTTATGAAGCTTCTCCTTTTCAGGACTGTTTTGTTTGTGGAGCACACCGAGCAGAAGGGGATGGATTGAAGATTCGCTCTAAGAACATTGGGCACCAAAAGGTAGCTGCCCCTTGGATTCCTTATCCTAGTTTGGGAGATGAAAACCAAGAGGTAAAAACCGAATTTATTTGGGCAGCTTTAGATTGTCCTGGCGCATGGGCGATTCAAGATGCGGAACAATTTTATTTACTGGGTAGGATGGCAACAAAAATAGTACAGCCTATAATAGTTGGTGAAAAATACGTTATTATGGGATGGGTAATTGCTTCAGAAGGTCGAAAAACTTGGACAGGCACAGCTATTTATGATGAAGAAGGAAAAGTCTGTGCTTATGCAAAAGGGACTTGGATTTCGGTTAAGCAGTAAAAGGGGGGAGTACTCAATTTAAAATTTTCAATTTTCAATTCACAATTTTCAAAAGGGATAAGTACCAACACAAAATTATATTTAATTTTGTGTTGGTACTTAGTAATTAATATTCAGTATTTTATGGAGAAAATTAGTAAGTACTCAATAGTCCAGTTTAAATCGTCCGATGACTGCGTCGTCGGATGATTTAAATCAGCTCATCGGACGACGATAGTCATCCGACGAGATGATTTTGCGTTTTTATTGAG
>JBGCFJ010000749.1:0-8294 GCA_045106885.1 Saprospiraceae bacterium | reverse complement strand
CTTGGTTTTTTGCAAGAGAGGAATATGAATTAAGGATTGATTTAGGTGGTTGCCCGATGACGGCTATCAATGATACGACAGAAACGCTTGTAAATACACCTGTAGACATTTCTGTTTTAGTGAACGATTTGGGAACAGAAGAAATTGATACGACTAGTATGGAGATAGGTATTTCAGCTTTGAATGGTACTGCTAATGTTGATACCATATTATGGATGGCGGATTATACACCAGTGTCTGGGTTTGTCGGATTAGATTCTTTTACTTATGTTTTTTGCTATGGTGTTTACCCCGTTAAAAGCCTTTGTGATTCTGCTATGGTTTTTATTAATGTCATTCCTTTACCCGAAGATTGTATGAATAATATGGACGATGATGGAGACGGTTTGATAGATTGTAAGGACCCTGATTGTCAGTTGGTCGCCCCAAATATTCAACGCATGAAACAAGGTTATTTAGATTGGGCAATTCTATGTTTAATTGCCTTCCTACTCTATAGTCTAATTCAAAAAGGATTTATTGGTCAATTAATAAGAAAACAACCTCTGGAAATAAAATAACCACCACTAGAAATATAATTTGTATTAATACAAACGGGATAATTCCCCGATACAAATGTTGGGTAGTTACGCCTTCTGGAGCGACTCCTTTCAAATAAAATAAAGAAAAACCAAAGGGAGGAGATAAAAAGGAAGTCTGTAGATTAAGTGCCAACAAAATACCTATCCAAACTAAATTCATATCGTAGTTGACAAAAATAGGTGCGACAACGGGGACTATGATAAAGATGATTTCTATGAAATCTATAAAAAAACCTGCAATAAAAACAACTAACATTACTAAAAACAGAAAAGCCATAGGAGATAAATTAGCACCTTCTATTAACTCAATTAAATAGTCATCACCTCCCATTCCTCTAAATACAAGTGCAAAAGTAGTTGCGCCTATTAGAATAATAAAGACCATAGTGGTCAAATGAGTGGTTTCTTGCATGACTTCTTTCAGTACTTGCCAGCTGAATTTCCCTTGAATAATCGTTAAAATAGTAGCACCTAAAGCACCTATTGCAGAGGCTTCTGTAGGCGAAGCAATGCCTGCTAAAATAGAGCCTAATACTGATGCAATTAAAATTAAGGGTAGTAAAAATGCCTTAATTACTCGCATCATAAATCCTTCTCCTCGAAAAGCGGCTATTTCTGCCTCAGGCATACTTGGTGCTTTGCTAGGGTAGAGCCGAGCATAAATAACGATATAGATAATATAACAGACAACCAATAACAAACCAGGGATTAACGCAGCCGCAAATAAATCACCTACGGATACATTCAATACACTGCCGAGTAAAACTAATACTACGGGTGGGGGAATTATCTGAGATAAAGTACGTGATGCAGCAATTGTCCCAGTGGCTAATTCTGGACTGTAGCCTCGTTTTAGCATGGTTGGTAAGCTAATTAAACCCATCGTAATTACTGTTGCGCCCACAATACCAGTAGAGGCAGCTAATAAAGCTCCTACAATAACTACTGAAATGGCTAATCCTCCTTTGACTGTTCCGAAAAGCATTGCCATGGTTTCTAGTAGACTTTCGGCGAGCCCCGATTTTTCTAGCATTATGCCCATAAAAATGAATAACGGGACGGCTAATAGGACTACATTGGTTACCGTTCCCATAATTCGAGAAGGTAAAAAATTAAAAAAATCAGGCCCTAAAAAAGCTAAACCAAATAATATAGATAAACCACCTAGCGTAAAGGCTACAGGATAACCTGATAGGATTAATATAAAAATGCAGACAAATAAAACGATTGCTAATATTTCCATTAAAAAGAAATGATGAGTGATGAACGATAAACGATGAATGATGAATGATGAATTTTTATTTCATTCCTTGCGCTATCCTCCAAAAATTATTTTCCTGTTCCTTGAAGTATTTCAAGGAATGGAGTAGCGTAGTAACTCCTTAAACTCATTGCTTATCCTTTCCTAAAATTGTACTGAATGAACTGATTAATAAGGCAATGGCTTGTAATAATAATAAGCCAAAACCGAGGGTTATGGAAAATTTGATGAGATACCGTGCTGGCAACCCATTATCCGGAGACCCTTCATTCATCAACCAAGAATTATGTGCATATTTATAGGAAGCGAAAATGATGACAGCACACCAAGGAATTAAAAATAATAAAGTACCTATGAAATTGACTATAGCCTTTTGTTTTTCCGAAAAATTGGCGTAAAATAAATCTACTCGGACATGTTTGTCATGTTTGAGGGCATAGCCTGCTCCTAACAAAAAAATTAAGGCAAATAGATGCCACTCTAATTCCGTACGCCACGCTTCCGAATTATTAAATAAGTACCGTGTGGCTACATTAAAACCTATAAGTAACATTAAAGTAACCGTTAACCAAGAACTAACTTGACCTACTTTTTCATTAATTTGACTAAGAAAATGACTGACTTTCATACAGAACTTTATTTCTATTTTTCAATGACATAAACCATATAACACTCCGCTATTTTTTCATAAAAAACATCAAAGTAAGCATGATAAGCTGCTTTGTGAATAGCGGCGGTAGCTTGCCCAACGGATAAATCATACACAAAAGGGTCAACATGAATATGCCGCACGAATCCTAACTGTTTTCGGCCATACGCTTTATAGAGTGCTTCTTTTGCGCCCCAATATATATGTAAATGTGGAATTTTTGTGTCCTTCCGTAAGCTTTCTTTTTCTACAGGTCGGATAAATTTTCTTTCAATTCTAGCTATTTTTTCAACTTCGCGTTGAATGTCTACTCCAATATCATAAGGGGCAGCCATAATAGCCACAATATTCCAAGAATGACTAATGGAAATATTGAAGTTGGAGTCTGTTAAATAAGGTTTACCATATTCATCTTTTAAACAAGCTCCTCTTAATGTTCTACCAGACATGGTATGTAATAACCAACGACTTGCGAGCCATTCTAAACGCAATCGACCTTTGATTTTAGATAATTGATGGATTTCAGAAGGAAATAATTCTAGCCTATCTAAAAAATAGGTTTCTGTTTCTTCAATCTGCCAAAAACCTAATTCTCCACCTTTTGGTAAATTTTTATGATAAATGAGTGGCATTGATTACTTTTGATGCAAATCACAAATTTATGAAGCTATCTTTAATTTTTTCTTGTTTTATTCTATTAGTTGCCTGTTCTACTACAAAAGAGTTGAATACCCTAAAAAAAGTTACTAAAATTGACCAAAAATCAATTTTTTATGCAGATGGAAAGAAAACCTTATTGTCAAATAAAGAAGGGGAAGCAATAGTTATTTATCTAGTTAGACATGCTGAAAAAGCTAAGGACGGTGGTAAAGACCCTTTGTTGACAACACAAGGAGAGGCGAGAGCCGTAAGGTTGGGGAGTATTTTAAGAGAAGCGGGAATAGACCGAGTTTATTCTACGGTATATCAAAGAACTCAATCAACTGCTAAGCCTACTGCTGACATTTTAGGGACAGGTATCCGACTTTATGATGCAAGAGATTTAAATAGCTTTGCCAAAGAACTTAAAGATAAAGATGGAAAGGTAATATTAGTCGTTGGCCATTCTAATACGACGCCTACTTTAGTTAATGCGTTAATAGGTCAAGAGGAGTTTGCTATGATTGAGGAAAGCGAGTATGGTAATTTATATAGGATTACTATTTCAGAAAATGGAAAAGGACAGGCTACTTTATTGAAGTATTGATATAGTCATTAATCATTACAGGCTGACCGCTAATGGTGTTTGTATCGTACGTAACCGCCAAATTTATTTGGCTGGTTCTATGTAATACACAGACCATCCATTCTTGTACAACCTACCAAATAAATTTGGTGGTTACGAAACGCATTAACGGTCAGCCTGATTAGCTGGATGACTACCAACCAAAAAGGTTTTCTTATAAAAAAGTTCCTATTAATTTTCAAAAGAACTCAAAAAGAGCGGAAAGGATTTTTCGTCAAAATAACTACTAATTAGGAAGTTTTATAACCAAAAAATAAGGACTATTCCCTTTTGAAAATTGAAAATTGTCAAAAAAGAACTTTCCCATTTTTATAGAAAAACCCTTTACCAACCAATGACTATTTCAAAACAAACTGTCCATTTGAAAATTCATAAGTCAAATGACCAATTCGTCTGCATAAATCAACCAATTCTTTACCCAAAATTTGAGATCTCCAGCCATTGCCCAACCAATCTGGATTAAATTTGAATTTATTCATAGCAGATTTTGGAAAAACAAGATTTTGAGAAATCCCTTCATTTAGACATTTCCTTTTCACCAAAGCATATAAAATACTATGCGTAATATCTTCTATTGGTGTGATTTCATGTTTTTTAGGAATGCGTTTTAGCACACCTTCTTCGTTAGCCGTAACAGGCATGTCGTATAAATTCTTAATAATTGCGCCGTATCTATTATAAAAATTCTTAGGTAGTAAGCGATTATTTTTTAATGCTGCTTCCCCTTGTTTGATATTTTTTACAATTAGATTAATATATTTAGAACTTAGAATCATTTCTTTAGAATAATCCTTTCTTTTCGCCTCATCAATTCGCCATTTGTATAAACGTAACATGAAAATTTGTTCTCTTTTGGAAAGATGTAGCATCATATTATTATTGAGGGCTTCTGCATAAACATCGGTACGGTAACTATTCGCCGTTTCCATTTTTGCAAATTCTTCCTCACACCATGCTAAACGCTTTCTTCTGACTAATTTTCCATGTAGCTTATCGTATAATTCTTTGAGAAAAATGACGTCGTTTAAGGCATATTGAATATGCTTTTCTGAAAGTGGTCGCTGATCCCAAACAGCTACCGCAAAGCCTTTCTTTAAACGAATGCCTAACTCTTTATCCATGATTTTTCTAAAAGCAGTAGGGTAGTTATAGCCTAAAAAACCAGCAGCTATTTGTGTATCAAAAACATTGACTGGCAAGATGTTAAATTGCTGATAAATCAGTCGATAATCGTTTTCTCCTGCATGCGTAATTTTTAAAATATTTGGATTTTCGACTAAATCAAGGAAAGGTTTTAAATTTTTGATCTTTAATGAAACAACTAAAAAACAACCAATAGGACTGTTGATTTGAATCAGACATAATAAGGTGAAAAAACGTTTTTCTCCAATAAATTCTGTGTCAAATCCTATCCAAGGTTGATTGCTTAAACGAGTACAAATTTCTTCTAAGTGGTTCGCCTCTTTAATAAAAACATAGTCTTCTTCAATACTAACTGCCATTCTTTTTTTGTTGTTTATTTTAGTTGTCTATTGATTAAATTGCCAAGAGTAGTATACTTATAGGTGGTCAAGTGATTAATTATTGACGCTCTCTGTATGTTGATTATTTATTTAACTTATTCCCTTTTTACCTTTAAAGTGGTTTGTTTTGAAATAGCATAATTGTCTGATTATTAAGCACTAGTCACTTTTTAGATAGTCAGATTGAACATTGATAATCACGTGTCGGACACCTCCAAAGGTGTCCGACACGTTCGACTAACCATTTATCAGTTTTTTAGCTGACGCTCTATTTATAACCAACCAGTTTTATGACGGAAAGGGAATAAATAATGTTGTATAGCTAACTATAGACTTTTGAGTAACGACCCTATGGTCAGAAAACCGTCTTTTTAAACAGCAACGGCGGCTTTGATATGTGGATGGGGGTTATAATTGATTAGTTGAAAATCTTCGTACTTAAAGCTAAAAATGTCTTTTACTTCCGGATTAATTTTTATGGTCGGAAGTTCTCGAAGTGTACGAGACAATTGGCGTTTTGTTTGCGCTAGATGATTTAAATATAAGTGTGCATCTCCAAAGGTATGAACGAATTCTCCAACTTCCAAATCACATACTTGTGCCATCATCATCGTTAATAAGGCATAGGAGGCAATATTAAAAGGGACACCTAAAAAACAATCTGCTGAACGTTGGTATAGTTGACAAGATAATTTCCCATCAGCTATATAAAACTGAAATAGCGCATGACAAGGGCTCAATGCCATTTGTGGTAACTCTCCTACATTCCAAGCATTGACAATAATTCTGCGAGAATCAGGATTGTTTTTTATTAATTCAATCGCTTGCTTGATTTGGTCGGTTGCCTTCCCATCAGCTCCTAACCAACTTCGCCATTGCTTGCCGTAAACAGGACCTAAGTCCCCATTTTCGTCCGCCCATTCATTCCAAATTCTTACCCCATTGTCTTGTAAATATTTGACATTGGTATCTCCATCTAAAAACCATAATAATTCATGGACAATAGACTTTAGGTGTAATTTTTTGGTCGTAACCATCGGAAAACCTTCCGCTAAATCAAATCGCATTTGGTAGCCAAAAACGCTGATAGTACCCGTTCCCGTTCTATCAGATTTTTCAGTCCCTTTATCTAAAATGTATTGTAGTAACTCGTGGTATTGTTTCATGGAAAAAAGGTGTACGGTTGGTGGTACACGGTTAATGGTACACGGTTGCCGTAATATTAAATTAAAAATGTAAAATAGACTTATTTCCTCGCTTTGCGGTTCACTCGCTTAAATGTCCACAGGACATTTACCCTGCGGGTTTCTTTGCTTAGCCATCCCGTCCGCTTTGCGGTTCACTCGCTTAAATGTCCACAGGACATTTACCCTGCGGGTTCGCTCGTTCATCATGTAGCCCTAGAACCAACTTGCTCCATATTGCTGAAATGGCCATGGAATTCTTGATAAAATAACCAATAAACCAATTGTGAAAAAGATAAAAGTCGTTTTAAATTTCTGTGTATCATCTGTTGCTTTTTTTGCCTTAATATGACCTACAGAAATTAAGATAATTCCGATAATCATCATCGCTAAATGTTCTACGGCAAAAAAGCGAGCAATAGGCTCTTTCATCACACTTTCTCCAATCGCATGCACTTTTGGACTCATCATATATAACCCTACCCCTAGCAATAGTTGAATATGACTAGAAATGAAAGCTGCTAAACTAGCTTTTCTATCTCCATCTGTATAAGATGTTCCACTTTTCCATTTGTTGTAAGCATTGAATATAGCATATAATAGGGCTATCAATAATATCCAACGAATACCAGAGTGGGCATGTTTTAAACCTTCGTACATTTTATTAATTTTGTTTGATTGAATAGTCACTCGATAATAATCGAGCATATACTCTATAAAAGGTAATTTTTGTAAAAAAAAAAAAAAAAATGAAAAGGTAGGTAGGAATTTTAGAAAAGAATGAAGATTTGATGAAAATGGTTAGTTTATTTTAGTGCCACTACATGCTATTGTATTATGGAAATGGGGAGTTTTGAGGGGGAAGCAGATTTTTAGTAGGGGAGAGAAGTATTTTAAGAAAAAACAATATAATATACCCGGATTCTGTTATTTTTAATACAAACTAATAAGTCTTTGCCCTCATAACTTTTAGTTTCTTTTTATTTTCCAAAAAATCCCGTACTTTTGCACTCGTTAAAAACCCACCGTCTCCTAGCAGAGATTAACTGGGTATGGTTAAACCAAGTAAACTTTAACAGATATGTCTGTAAAAATTAGATTGCAAAGAAAGGGACGTAGAAAAAGACCTTTCTATCACATCGTGGTAGCCGATGCAAGAGCTCCAAGAGATGGTCGTTTTATTGAAAAATTGGGTACTTATAATCCAATGACTTCTCCAGCGACTATTGATTTAGATCGAGATGCAGCATTTGAGTGGTTGATGAAGGGCGCACAGCCTACGGATACTGCTAGAGCAATTCTTCGATTCAAAGGTGTATTATACAAAAAGCACCTTGATAGAGGTGTGAAAAAAGGCGCTTTGACTCAAGAACAAGCAGATGCTAAATATCAAGCTTGGATTGATGAAAAAGAAGCTAAAATTGCGTCTCGTGTAGAAGCTTCAGCAGAAGCTAAAATTGCACAATTAGCAAAACTATCTGGTACTCCACCACCACCTCCTCCAGCTCCTGAGCCAGAACCAGTAGTTGAGGAAGCAGCTCCAGCAGCAGAAACTACTGTTGAAAATGTTGGCGGTGATGACCCAGAATTAGCAGCAATGGAAGAAAAAGCAACAGACGATAAAGCAGCAGAATAACATTTGATGTTAAATAATATAAAAAAGGCTTGGAGCAATCGCTTCAAGCCTTTTTTGGTTTAAAGTAGTAAACCAGCTCATCGGACGACAATAGTCATCCGTCGAGCTGGTTTTGCTCCCGTATTGAGCACTTGCCGACTGCTTACTCAGGCTGACCGTTAATGCGTTTCGTAAC
>JBGCFJ010000748.1:0-2274 GCA_045106885.1 Saprospiraceae bacterium | reverse complement strand
CTAAGTAAATGCATCATCTCCTATTATGAGTACCTAAACAGGGGCGATGGCACAATAGCTAATTTCAATTCCTTCTATGAATTTGTTACGACCGAATTTGCTGAACTGCTTTTGGAAGAGGAAAAAACCTACTTCGAGTTTGTCTCTTTTAAAATGGTGCTTAAACCTTATTACGAAGGTGGGGAGTATGATTATCTACTAAATAGTGCCGAAGAGTTTTCCATTGCAGATTTACCGTTCTGTGTCTTTGAATTGGATGAGATTAAAGACCACCCTGTTATTTTTCCAATTGTAGCACTCGTTATTATGGATGCTTTTATTGCAAAAATGCGGAAATATAAAGCCATCAAAAAAATTATCCTGATTGAAGAGGCTTGGTCGGCAATTTCTAATGCAGGGATGGCGGAATTTTTAAAATACCTCTATAAAACGGTTCGGAAGTTTAACGGCTCGGTGGGTATCATCACCCAAGAATTGGAGGACATTATAGGTAATCCTTTTGTGAAGAATACGATTCTGAATAATGCGGATATACAGATATTATTAGACCAAACTAAGTATCAAACTCGCTTTGAAGATTTAGCCAAACTACTTGGATTACCTGAATCAGAAACTAAAAAAGTCATGAGTATTAATAAAGTGCCGCTTGATGGGGAACGCTCCAAAGATGTCTATATCCGACTTGGGCAAGTAGGTAAAGTTTACTCAGTTTTAGTACCGCCCGAAGAGGTAGCTATGTACACTACCGAGGCGGCTGACTCGGTAATGATTGATGAGATAGCGGAAAAGAGTGGCAGTTTGGAATACGGCATCATTAAATACCTTGATTTAAAAAAATAGGAGCCTACTTCATAATTTAAAAAATACATTTTTATGCAGTTAAGAGAAAACTATAACAAACTGAGGGAAGTATTTCAAGCGAAACAAACCCTATTTTTAGTCGGTTTTGGTGGATTCATTTTACTTATGCTTTTTGTGCTACCCAAAACGGAACGCCAAAATACACTCTATCCAAATACAGAAGTTAGTGATAAACATACGGAAGGTGGTATTGATGCCCTTAGAGCTAATCTGGAGAAACTTAAAAAAGAGGCTAGTTTCAATACCTATGAATCTAGTTACGAAAAAATGCAGGAGGCTAAAGTTGAACTAACTAAAACGGAAGAAGAGGTACGCCAAGAATTGCTTGGCACAGTCAAACCAGAAGACCAACTTGATTTTGAAAAGGAATTAGGAACGGTTTTTAATGTGGGCGAACATAAACAATTTTTCATTCGGCAGATTGAAAACTGTAAAATCAAAATGGATTTAGCGGTGGTTGGTATTGGCATCATTCGAGTGCATCAGGTACTTCGGGGAGAGAATCCTTCTGTCCAAGAACAGGACCAGGAAGAATTCATTCGCTACATAAAGGAACAAGTTCAATATGCACTCGGTGCGGAGGATAGAAATTATAAGGCTATTGTATTTAAAGGATTAGAGTCTAGTGCAGGTTAGTTCAGTAGGCAATATTACCGTAGGCAGTTTGTAGTAATTTTATACAATCATCAAAATAAAATTAGGTAACATGGAATCAACTATTACTAAAAAATATCAATCGTTGTCAAAAGGATTAGGTACTGTAGGTATCATCTTAGGCATCATGACCCTTATTTTCTCATTGATACCCATTTTGGGTATGCTAGCCATCTTTTTAGGATTTATTGCTTTGGTGGTTATTGGAATTGGAATCGGTATTACCATTAAACATGGTCATTCAAAAAGTCGATTAATAACTGCGTTGGTCTTAACTGGATTAGGAATCGCATTAAGTCTAATGCAATTTTCAGCTTTTGGGTAAATCACATAGACAATGAATATAACAAAAAATATACTATGCCTTGCGTTTTTATGTTTTACAGCGAATTTAGCAATTAGTCAAGTTCCTGTTAAAGATAAAAAGCATCGAAAATGGAGTAAAATAATGGAAGAGGTTCAAGTTGCCTCCCAAGTAATTAATACTAGAGTAACCGCTTTTGTTGGAAATATAAAGGACATTCAGCAGTTTATGTCAAAGGCATCTATGGTGGTTAATGGTGTGGTAAAAAACATTCAGATGGTCCGAAAAATCATTGAAGTGGAAAAGGATATTGCTAAACTAGTAAATCAATCTATTGAAATCATTAGCAGTCCAAAGGATGAGGATGGAGACGGGGAAGATGATTTTGAATTTCTAGATAAATGGAAACATATCCAGATTTTACTAGCGATTGTAGCCGAGGCAGATGGGGTTTT
>JBGCFJ010000747.1:0-10605 GCA_045106885.1 Saprospiraceae bacterium | reverse complement strand
TAACACTTCAGTAGGGAACAAACAGGCTATTGATGACTGTATGTATTTGTAAAATATGTATTTGTTTTCACAAAATAAATAGATAATTACAATTTATAAAGCATTATTACTACTTTCTTTAATATAAAAATTATTATAAATTGTTTATTTTAAAAATATTGAGGTTCTGTATTGGTTAATGATGAAATTAAATTTTTTATTATTAAATATTTTAAAATTATATTTATTTGATTTTTAGAATTTAAAACCATACATGGAAAAAATAAAACTAATTTTATGAGAGGGAATTTAATCAAATTTCCACCGTCTTCCATTTCCCTTGCCGAAAAATATAAAAAGCGACGCCTGCCCAAACGGTTTCCGAAATGACGACTGTCCAAAAAACACCAGTAGCGCCCCATCCCATCACTTTGGCTAAAAAATAGGCCAATGGAATTTGGATTAACCAAAAAGCGATGAAATTAATAAAAGTCGGAGTTCGGGTATCTCCTGCACCACCAAAGGCTTGTACAATCACCATCCCAAACGCAAAGATGGCATAACTCACACAAAAAATGCGTAGGCATTGAACACCTACGGCTATAACTTGCTCATTCTGATTAAAAATACGAATAAATGATTCTGCCCAAATTGCATATATAATAGAAACAAAAAATAGGAAAACCATATTAAGATAAGCTGCTCGATAAACAGACTTTTCGGCTCTTTCTGGTAAGCCTGCGCCTAAGTTTTGCCCAATCAAAGTAGCTCCTGCATTGGCAATGCCCCATGCGGGCAAAAAGGTAAACATAAATATCCGAATCGCAATGCCATAGCCATTAACGGTCTCCGTCCCATAACCTGCAATTAACATCATTAAGAATATCCAACTAGCCGAACCAATTAAGTGTTGTCCTGAGCCTGTGGCGGCTACATCTACTAATTTTTTTAGGATTCCGTGATTAATTTTTAAATGTTGCTTGGTTAATTTAATAATGCTTTTATCTGAAAACAATACATATAATTGGTAACAAACAGCTGTTCCTCGACCAATAGAAGTCGCTATGGCTGCGCCTGTTACGCCTAAGGCAGGAATAGGACCAAAACCAAAAATAAGGATAATGTCGAGGAATATATTTAATAGATTAGCTAAGATTAATACCCGCATTGCAATCGCTGCATTTCCTGCTCCTCGAAATACCCCATTCAAAATGAAGAGCAACATGATGACTACATTAGATCCTAAGAAAATGCGGGTGAAATTAGTCCCTGTTGCTATGACACCTTCTGAGGCGCCCATTATACGTAATAATTCAGCGGGAAATAAAAGCCCTATAAAACTAATGATAATGGAAAAACCAACGCCTAGTAAAATTGCTTGACCTGCTGCATCTGCTGCTATTTCAGGTTTCTTTTCGCCAATTCGACGACTAACCATTGCGGTAGCAGCTATACTTATACCTATGGCAATGGCATAGAGTAGGGTAGCGAATGTTTCCGTTAAAACAACTGTGGCAAAAGCTTCTTCACTGACTTTGCTGACTAAAAAAGCATCTACGATTGAAAAAATGCCTTCCATGACCATTTCTAATATCATTGGAATGGCTAATAGAAAGACGGCACGGTTAATATTGCCTTTGGTGAAATCTGTTTCTGTACCTTTAATCGCTTCTAGAAAAGTATTGATGATTTTTCGCATGGAAAGAGGTAGAATAATTTTACTAGAATAAATGCGGAAATATTAACTAATTTTTATAAAGATAGCCGCAGATTAATAGTTTATATATTAGTAGATAAGTGAATTGATAAGATCCAGAAATACTTAGAGATTTTATCATTTAGTCATTTTTAACAAAAAATAAAATAATAGTAATTACTGAATTAACTTCATTTGATAAACTGACTATATTGGATAATTTAATTGCTGAAAGGCAAATGCAGGAATAAACGATTCTAAAAAAGAATTAGTTCCAGTGTGATTCTTATTTTAGAAAAATCAATAAAATCATAAAATTTTTATTAAAATATGTTAATTTTTTCAATGTGTACACGTGTATTTTTTGATGCTTTATGGAGATGTTTAGCGGTGTATTTTGAAGAAAAAATAGGGTAGGCGAGCATTACAAAAATATTGAATTATATATCTATAATTGCTAATATATTAACATTAGTAGGTCAAAATGGAATGTATAGAGAAATATCTAAAGTTTAAATTTATTACTTTTTTGATTACATTTTTTAATTTTTTAATTTTTTTGGTTATAAAAATGGCATAGATATACCAATCTGCAACACTTTCTAAATTTTTTTTTTAAAAAAAGTGGCAAAAAATGGGAAGAAGTGGGAAAAATCCCTAATTTTGATTCAGAATCAGAAAATTTACACATTTTTGAGTAAAATTCACATCAAAAGAGATGCCTCAACTAATTGGCGAATATGATTGCAAGATAGATGCTAAGGGGCGTATGCGTATGCCCTCTCAGTTACTAAAGCAATTGGGTGAGCAAACTGCTCACAATTTCGCTATTAATCGAGGTTTCGAGAAATGTTTAATGATTTACCCAGAAGCTAATTGGGCTAAAATTACAAAAGAAATTGATAAGTTGAACGTTTACGACGTAAAGAATCGTCAATTTGTTAGATATTTTTATCGAGGCGCTTCCAAAGTAACTACTGATGGTTCAGAAAGAATCCTTTTTCCCAAGCGATTGATGGCTTACGGCAACTTAACTAAAGAAGTAGTGCTATTTGCTTATAATGATAGAATTGAAGTATGGGATAGAGAAGCTTATGATGATATGTTAGATGAAGAACCAGTAGATTTCTCCGCATTAGCACAAGATGTCATGGCTAAAAAAGAAGAAGTGGTCGATGTTGAAGTGAATGTAAAAAAGACCATGCCTTCTCAACCAGGCGGAGCGGGGTGGACAAGTGACCAGTAATTGAATTGAAAATCTAAAATTCAAAATTTCAAAATTTAAAAGTAGCATACTATTTTAATTAACTTTTAAATTTTTTATTTTGAATTTGATATTTTAGATTAAACTATGAGCGAATACCATGTTCCAGTTCTATTAGAAGAATGTTTAGTTGCACTTGACATAAAAGAAGCGGGAGCTTATGTGGATGTTACATTTGGTGGAGGTGGTCATTCTAATAAAATATTGGAACGATTAGGAGACAACGGGGCATTGATTGGATTTGACCAAGATGCAGATGCTGCTAAAAATGTTCCAGATGATGCTCGATTTCATTTTGCGCACAGTAATTATAAACACCTAAAGCGGTTTTTACGATTATTTGGTTATCAACAAGTAGATGGAATCTTAGCTGATTTAGGCGTTTCTTCACATCAATTAGATGTTGCAGAAAGAGGCTTTTCTTTTCGATTCGAAGCAGACTTAGATATGCGGATGAATCAACAGGCTGACAAAACAGCCATTGACATTATTAACAATTACTCAGCAATAGAGCTACAAAGAGTTTTTGGACAATATGGAGAAGTGCGAAATTCCAAAACTTTGGCAGAACGCATTGTGCAAGAAAGACAGCGATATATGATTAAAACTTCGACTCAATTCCTTAATATAATAGGACCGTTGATTAGAGGACAACGAAATCGGTATCTAGCACAAGTTTTTCAAGCTTTGCGTATTGAAGTAAATGATGAAATTAATTCGATTCGGACTTTTTTGGAAGAATCAGCAGAAGTTTTACCAGTTGGTGGAAAATTAGTCATTATTTCCTATCACTCTTTAGAAGATAGAGTCGTCAAAAACTTTTTGAAGTTTGGCAATTTTGAAGGTAAGCCTGAAAAAGACTTTTATGGAAATATTCTGAAGCCTTTTAAGATGATTACTCGGAAACCTATTTTACCAACACCAGAAGAGGTGAAAATAAATCCGAAATCAAGGAGTGCTAAATTACGAATAGCTGAAAAGCTTTAGACAGTCATTAATCAATAGTCATTAGCAATATACTAATGACCAATGACTAATCAACTAATGACTACACACAATGGCAAAAAATAAAAATATAGGCCCTAAAGAATCGCTAAGTGCTATCGCAGCAAAATGGATTTTATCGAATCTATTATTTGTCTTTTTTTTAGGGTTTTTGGTGACGATATATATAGCTAATCGACATTATTCTGAAAAAAATGTTCGAGAAATTCAAGCTTTACAAGATAATGTAGATAGATTAAGATGGCATTATTTGTCTTTAAAATCTGATTTGATGAAGAAGAGTAAGCAATCGGAGGTAGAAAAATCAGTAGCGAAGGAAGGATTGAGTAATAAAGGCAAGCACCCCATCAAATTATCAGTAAACGACTGATACTATTGATTTTAAACTATGAGACAACTAAGGTTATTGTAATTTAGAAGCTAATCTAATTAGTCGATAATTACAACAGAGAAACACCCCATGACGAAGATTATTAATATTAAGAATGAAGTTTTAATTCGAGTATATATAGTTGGGTTTATGATTGCTTTATGTGCCTTAATTATTATGGGACAAGCAGTTAAAATCCAATTCATGGAAGGAGAAAAGTGGCGAAAGCAACGAGAATCTACCATGATTGAAGAAAAAACAGTAGAAGCTGAACAAGGCAATATTTTTGCAGACGATGGCAGTATACTAGTTACTTCATTACCGTTCTTTGACATACGATTTGATCCTACTGTAGCAAGCGACGAGTTGTTTTTTGAAAACGTAGACTCATTGGCACATTGTTTAGCACGAGTTAATAATAATCGTACAGAAGGTGGTTGGCAAGATTATCTCATAGATAAGCGCAACGCAGGAAAAAAATACCTTGAAATTTTGGATAAAATCAGTTATTCTAGAATGGAAAAACTGAAGAAATTTCCTATTTTTAATCAAGGTAGATATCAAGGTGGATTCATCACCGAGGAAAGATTCAGAAGACATAAGCCCTTTAGACCGCTAGGGAATCGAACCCTAGGATACGTTCGAAAAGGCAAAAAAAAAGGAGATAAAGATATAAAAGTTGGTTTAGAAGGCTATTTCGAGAATTATTTAGCAGGAGAATCTGGCAAACGTTTGATGTATAAATTGAGCGGAAAAGATAACTGGATGCCTGTAGATGATTTGACCCAAATAGAACCTCAAAAGGGGTTAGATATTGTGTCCACCATTAATGTAAATATTCAGGATGTTACTCATAAAGCTTTGTATAGCGCTTTAAAGAAAAGTAAAGCAGAATATGGAGTGGCAATTGTGATGGAAGTGAAAACTGGCGCTATTAAAGCAATAACAAATCTTGAAAAAGATAAGGATAAAGAAGCTTGGGGAGAGGTTTATAATCATGCGATTGCAAACCGATACGAACCGGGTTCGACTTATAAACTAGCTTCTATTATGGCTTTATTAGAAGATGGTTATGTCGAATTAGAAGATATTGTAGAACTAGATTCTGGACAACACCAATTTTATGAAGAATTGATGATTGACTCTGGAAAAGAATCCTTTAAAACTGATTCTACGACAGTTCGACATGCCTTTGAAATCTCTTCTAATGTAGGTATCGCTAAGTTGGTTGATCAGCATTATAACCGCAATAAAAATGCGAATCGCTTTATTAAGCGGATAAAATCTTTTTATCTGCATTTAAAAACGAATATTGAACTAGAGGGAGAACCAAATCCCGTAGTGAAAGAAGCCTATAATGAAGAAGACCTTTGGAGTGGCATTACCTTACCTTGGATGTCTATTGGTTATGCGACAGAATTAACGCCATTACAACTATTGAATTTTTATAATTCGGTAGCGAATAATGGAACAATGATGAAGCCTTATTTAATTAAAGAAATCAAGCAAGAAGGCGAGATTTTACAGCGATTTCCACCAACTGTGGTGAAAAGAAAAATTGCTTCTTCTAGTACTATTAAAGATGCTCAATCTTTATTGGAAGGAGTAGTAGAACGCGGAACGGCTAAAAAATTAAAAAGTAACCGTTATCGTTTTGCTGCTAAAACTGGTACTTCTCAAACTGATTATCATAAGTTAAATAATCGTTCCTCAGACCTCAAACACGTAGCCTCTTTTGCTGGTTATTTTCCTGCGGACAACCCTATTTATTCCTGTATTGTGGTTATTAAAGACCCTAAAGTAGGAAGTTATTATGGGGGAGATGTTGCAGGGCCTGTATTTAGACAAATTGCTGATAAATGTTTTGAAACACAATCAGCATTTTATAATTCCATGGATTCCAAAACAATAAACAGACTAGCAACTGAAAAATTACCACATAATAATTTAGGTTATCGAAATGATTTTGAACGCATTTTGTCAAACTTAGATATAGATTTTACGACCCGTACTAAAAATGAATGGTCTGTAGTTACTTCAAAAAATGACTCGCTAAAAATAAGAAAAAGAACCATTCCCAAAAAAGTAGTACCCAATGTGGTCGGAATGGGCTTAAGAGACGCACTCTACCTATTAGAGAATAAAGGACTTCGGGTGAAAGTAGTAGGTGTTGGAAAGGTCAATAAACAATCTATTATTCCTGGGACACGTGTTCGTGGCCAAGAAATAAAATTGTTTTTGAGCTAAGACCTAGCAAAGACTGATTCATCTGAAACACTATACACTATAAAAGAATCAACTACGCTACTCTAATTAATTTAATACCTAATTTACAACAGCCTTCGATTTAAATGCTAGATTATTACAATTACTTTCTTGCATTATTTATTTTACTAACACGGGATTATTCCTATAACAGCATTTTTTGTTTGTTTGGAATGTTAGCCGTTTTGAAGTCGGATAACGAAAACGTCAAAGGCGCTTCGTACAAATTCACTCCACACTATGAAACTTCAACCACTTTTGTCAAATGTATTCATCAAACAACAGTTTGGTACATTTGATAGAGAAATATCGAACGTAGTCTTTGATTCCCGAAAGGTAGAGTTGTTGTCCTTATTTGTCGCAGTAAAAGGTACACAAGTAAATGGGCATCAATATATTGATAAAGCTATTGAAAACGGTGCATCTACCATTATTTGTGAAACCTTACCTCAAGACATTAAAGCAACAATTACTTATATAAAAGTTATGAATAGTGCTGCCGCCTTGGGCGAAATAGCACATAATTATTATCATCACCCGTCTAGAAAATTACAATTAATTGGCGTTACTGGTACTAATGGAAAAACAACTACGGTTACTTTATTACACCGATTGTTTTCTGATTTAGGATATAAAGTAGGCCTTTTATCTACCGTTGAAAATAGAATTGCTCAACAAGTAATTCCATCCACTCATACCACACCTGATGCTATAGCCATTAATGCTTTGTTGAATGATATGGTTGAAATGGGTTGCGAATATGCTTTTATGGAAGTTAGTTCTCATGCTATTCATCAAGATAGAATTAGAGGACTTGTTTTCAAAGGAGGTATTTTTACTAATCTTTCACACGATCACCTAGATTATCATAATACTTTTAAAGAATATATCAACGCTAAGAAAAAATTCTTTGATGATTTACCTGAAAAGGCATTTGCATTAACCAATGTAGATGATAAGAATGGTAGAATCATAGTCCAAAATACGAAAGCTAATATTTCAACTTATGGACTTAAAAGAATGGCGGATTATAAAGCAAAGATTCTAGATAATCGCATTGAAGGCTTACATTTAACCGTTAATGACCAAGAATTGTATTGCAGATTAGTTGGTGTATTTAATGGATATAATTTATTAGCAGTTTATGGAGTAGGAAAATTATTAGGTTTTGATAACTTAGAATTATTGACTTCTTTAAGTAACCTAACTGCCGCTGAAGGGCGATTTGATACGGTAGTGAAAAATAATAAAGTGGGTATTGTTGATTATGCACATACCCCAGATGCTTTAGAAAATGTACTCGATACTATTCAACAAGTAGCTAAACGCACACAAAAAATAATTACAGTCGTTGGTTGTGGAGGAGATAGAGATAAAGCAAAAAGACCTATTATGGCTCAAGTGGCTTGTGAAAAAAGTGATATAGTTATTTTGACTTCTGATAATCCAAGAAGTGAAACGCCCGCAGCGATATTAGAAGATATGGAAAAAGGAATTCCTGAATCAGCTATTCAAAAAGTATTAGTTATTTCAGATAGAAAACAAGCGATTAAAACGGCCTGTAAATTTGCAAAAACTGGAGATATTATTCTAGTGGCAGGTAAAGGGCATGAAAAATATCAAGAAATAAAAGGGGAAAAGTTTCCTTTTGACGATAAACAAACTTTAATAAACGAACTGTTGTATTAAAGCAGCAATGACAGAAACAGTGCATAAGTCAAGAATTGAGGGATTCTAAACTTACTTTCTCACTTACTTATCTAATTGAGAAAAATGCAAACTGTTTTCTAGTCATGCTTTTAAGAGTACGACTAAAGCTTGATGTAGTAGCATAATATTGATGTTTTGACTATTTGTAGTAGTCAATAATTTCAGAACTATTGCCATTCAATGCTCTAGTTAGCCGAACTATTATCATTCTCAGATTGATGTTTGACAGTTTGCAGCGGGTAACTTTTATTTAGATGATAGAAAGGCACTTCGACACATCAAGGTAAAAATTATTTAAATCCCGCTGCTCACTGTTTTTTTCCCAAGTATTCAGGAAAAAGAGTAGCCCAAAAATGTAGTTTTTTGTTAAGAGACCTTTTTTGATTTATCAAAAAAAACTAAAATTTAACAAGTACAACATTTCTTTAATTTTAAAAATAGCCTTTTTTGTAGGGCTACTCTAGATTCAAAGGTAAAATTAATTATGGAATTTTTTTAATGTATTTGATATTTGTTTATAAAAAAATACTGAATGCTTTTATTTCAAATATTTTTATTAACATTACACCGTAATTAAAATACTATCACTTTTTTGAAATCTGCACACTAATTAATTAAATGTTCTTCTTTTATAAAAAATTGATTACCAATTAATTAGGATAAATAAAAAACCTTTTTTACTTTGTAGCAGTATCGAAATTTTAACGGGAAAACCAACTATGTTATACCATTTTTTTGAATGGCTGCACGATAAATTTGAATGGGCCAGTTGGGCAAGATTATTTGATTATATTACTTTTAGAGCAGGTTTAGCGATATTAATTTCCTTAACCATCTCTATGATTTTTGGTGGAAGCATCATTAATTTCTTACGTAGACAGCAAGTTGGAGAGACCGTTAGAGACCTTGGATTAGCAGGTCAGAAAGAGAAAGAAGGAACGCCAACAATGGGTGGAATAATAATTGTATTAGCAATAGTAATTCCGTCTATATTATTAAACAACTTGACAAATGTTTACATATTGTTGATGCTCTTCGCAACCTTATGGTTAGCTGGTATTGGCTTTATGGACGACTATATAAAAGTCTTTAAAAAAGACAAAAGTGGACTTCAAGGGAAGTTCAAAATTTTAGGACAAATCGTATTAGGTGCTGTTATTGGGGCGGTCATGATATTTAATGATGACGTAATGGTCAGAATGGATGACGAAATAGCTCTAGACAAAGGGTATGAAATTGTTAGAATGGTGGATGTACCTATTGACAATTGTGATGAAAAGAGAATTGATGAATATGCATTGGTAAAAGAGCCTTTGACGAATGTACCCTTTTTGAAAAATAATGAATTTAATTATACGAGTTTACTTTGGTTCTTGGGCGAAAGTGCTCCTAAATATGTTTGGCTTCTTTTTATACCCTTTGTTATTTTTATAATTACAGCGGTATCAAATGGAGCTAATTTGACGGACGGATTAGATGGACTAGCGACGGGTGTTTCTGCCATTATTGGAGGAACACTAGGCATATTAGCTTATGTCTCTAGTAATACCATCATTGCAGAGTATTTAAATATTCTTTATATACCAAACAGCGAAGAGTTAGTTATTTTTTGTGCTTGTTTCTTGGGAGGATGTATTGGCTTTCTTTGGCATAATGCTTATCCTGCAAGAGTTTTTATGGGCGACACAGGAAGTTTAATGCTTGGAGGTGTTATTGCGACTTTGGCCGTTTTGATACGAAAAGAATTGTTGATACCTATATTATGCGGTGTTTTTTTAGTAGAAATACTATCAGTGATGTTACAGGTATCTTATTTTAAATACACAAGGAAAAAATATGGCAAGGGTAAACGTATTTTTTTAATGTCTCCATTGCATCACCATTATCAAAAAAAGGGAATGCATGAGGCGAAAATTGTGGCTAGATTCTGGATTATTGCGGTTTTATTAGCCGTATTAACGATTATTACATTAAAACTACGGTAAAAGTAAAATATGGTATAATTTTTAATATATACTTTATTATATACTTAATACACAACAAGGTCTTACTGAAAAAAGGTGTCGGACACTTCGATTTAATAAAATACAGATGTTTTAATTATTAAAATCGAATCATTTACATATCATAAGTGTCCGACACCTGTTCCAAAATCGACCTTTTTTCAGTAGAACCTATAATAGATATTATTATTTTAATTTTTTAGAGCACGAATTACAGAAGATTATTTAGACCAAAGTAATACTAGTTTTGAATCTAGAGTACCCATTAATTCTTCTGTAAATTCTGCGGTCTGGTAAATGAGATATCGAACCT
>JBGCFJ010000746.1:0-1799 GCA_045106885.1 Saprospiraceae bacterium | reverse complement strand
AAGGCGCTTTATTGACTCGCTATGACCGAAGTAATGGGCAAAGCAGAGATATTCAAGTATATCCAAGATTCTTTTCAGGAGAACCAGCGAGTTCTTTGCCTGAACGTTGGCAATGGACTTTCCCTATTATGTTTTCTCCATTGGATCCAAATACCATGTACACTTGTTCGCAGCACGTTTGGAAGACGACCAACGATGGGCAGAGTTGGGAAAAAATCAGCCCTGATTTAACCTATGCTGACCCTGAAACACTTGGTAAAACAGGCGGAGTATTAACGATGGATATGAATGGTCCAGAAATTTATGCCACGGTTTTTGCTTTAGCTCCTTCTAGTCACGATGTCAATACGATTTGGGCAGGTTCAGATGATGGAAAAATTCACATTACTAGAAATGGCGGTAAAAAATGGGCCGATATTACGCCTAAAAACTTACCTAAATTTTCTAGAGTCAGTATTATTGAAGAATCGACACATCAACCAGGAGTTTTGTATGTAGCCGCCAATCGCTATCAAGTAGACGACCGTCAGCCTTACGTTTACCGAACAACAGATTACGGCAAAACGTGGACAAAAATAATTAATGGCATTGCCGATGGACATTTTGCTAGAGCGATTCGAGAAGACCCTGTCAGAAAAGGGATGTTATTTTTAGCTACCGAACATGGAGTTTATGTCTCTTTTAATAATGGTGATTTATGGCAGTCTTTACAATTAAATTTACCAGATACACCGATTCGTGATTTAGTCGTCAAAGACAATGATGTGGTATTAGGGTCGCATGGTCGAGGATTTTGGATTTTAGATGAAATTGGGCCATTGCGTCAATTAACACCCGCTATAGCCGCACAAGACCAGATTCTTTTCCAACCAACCGATGCCATCCGAGGATTAGGAAATTTAGTCGTGCCTTATTATTTAAAAGAACAGGCAGATTCTGTCGTAGTAGAAATTTTGGATGGGGCAGGCAAAGTAGTGGATACTTTTACAGGAAAAGAAACGGAATACAAAGTAGACCCAAATATTCCTTGGTGGAGAAGAGGAGGTTCTAGTAAGCCAACAACGGCAGCAGGCATGAATAAATTCACTTGGGATTTACGTTATAAAGGAGCGACCACTTTTGATGGCATGATTATTTGGAGTGCCCGACCTGCTCGTGGACCAAAAGCACCTTTGGGCGAATATCAAGTGAAATTAACGGCAGGCGAGTATACTAAAACTTGGCCCTTTGAAATTCTAATGGACCCTAATTTAAAAGGCATTACCAAAGCGGATTTACAAGAACAATTTGACTTGGCGACAAAGATTGTTGAGAAAACTTCTTTAGCCAATCAAACCGTCATTGATATTCGAAACATGCGCAAAGACCTACAAGCTAAGGTCAAGAAAAATACACTGACGGAAAGTGCAACAGCTTCTGTTATTAAACAAATGACCACTATTGAAGAGGCTTTGTACCAAGTCAAAAATCAAAGTGCGCAAGACCCCTTAAATTTCCCCATTAAATTAAATAACCGATTGGCTTCGCTTAGAAGAAGTATGGAAAACGGAGATGCTCGACCAACGGATGGGGCTTATCAAGTATTTAAAGAATTATCGGGGGAATTGGATGGGTTTATGAAGGCTTGGCAGGAGGTGAAAACGGCGGTGGGTAAATTGTAAAAAATACTCATTAAGTAATCGGACAAATTTAAGTTAGGGATTTGGTAAAAAATAACCTACGCAACAATACTATATGTTTTAAAAAAATAATTCGTGGGGCTGGATAATTCGTGGGGGAATTTCGTTACTAATTTCCCC
>JBGCFJ010000745.1:0-2336 GCA_045106885.1 Saprospiraceae bacterium | reverse complement strand
AAACAGGACAAAAACTACAACGATTATCAATTCCTCGATAGGTCACCAACTGCGTTTTAGCTCTAGGATATTCCCTATCAAATCGAACGGTTACTCCTTCATCTGACAATCCAGCCTCTCGAAGTTTCATTTTCAGATTTTCTGTTAGCAAAGCATCACTTTCGGGGTCCGTATATAAATAGTGCTTGGTTTCATCAGGAGAAAGTTTCCGTTTGATAAAAATGGGACTAGCTGCTATAAATCTTACAATGCCCTTTTCTTTAAATGGTGGATTAGGCAATATCTCTGCTCGTTCTACCCGCATCCCCCAACGGATAGCTGGTTTTCCTAAAATGCCTTTAATACTGCGCATCAAAAAATCATCATCTAATGCACTCACAAACCACCTTGCACCATTCGGAAATCTTAAGCCTCCTCTAGTGCCTTTTCCCCCTTGTAACCAGGAAAAAGAATAAAGAGAAATTTCTCCATGGTAAGTATTAGGTCCTAACCATTTATGCAAAGCACCTGCTAACACAGGCAAATGATTAAAAGGAATGATTTCCCTATTTGGAGTTAAAGTTATTTGTAATCGCATTGACTAATTATTTTAATGATGGTACAAAGATAGGGTAGTGGTGTGCACTTTTAATGCATAGCAAATCCTTATCTTGCAGAAAAATTAAAAATCATCCTTTTTAGATTATGCCAAAAGATAAAAATCCATTGGGTCGATTGATGGAAATCAATGATTTATTCAACATTCGCAAAGGCACAGAGGCGGTGGTTACTTTCAAGGAACTAGAAGACACCTTGGATATTAGCACCCGGCAATTACGCAAAGATTTTAATGAATTGCGTGCTAAAGGTGCGCCTTTAAAGTATATCGCATCCCAAAGAGGTTGGCGCTACACCGAGCCTTTTGATTTTACCGACAATTTGCCCTTATCTGCCGACGATGTTTTACATCTCCGAATTGCTATGGAAACGCTATCCAAAGTGAATCACTTAGAAGGTTTTCAACGCTTACCCGAAATATTTGAGCGCATTCGGAAGTCTGTTCGTCGTTGGGTGGATAAAAAAGCTACAGAAAAAGCCATTTATTTTGACCCCTTACCACATTATGAAGGTGGCGTGCATCTAGCCTTCTTTTTAAAAACCATTGAAGAACATCGTCAAGTTGAATTTCAATATTTAGCCTTTCATGCTACCGAGCCAAAGACCGTTGTTTTTGACCCTTATTTTTTGCGGCATTATGACCGTCGTTGGTATTTGGGTGGTTTTTCACACACGCAAAATGAAAATTTCATTCGTACTTTCCCTTTAGAACGTATTGTTGGCAAGCCCAAATTAAAAGGCTTTTTTCATGATAAACCGAAAGATTTTGATGCGGCCACTTACTGGCAACATATCTATGGTATCACTAGACCACCAAATGGCGAAGTCGAAGAAGTGGATTTAAAGTTCACCTATATACAAGGGAAGTACTTTGTAACCACGCCTTTTTTTAAGCCTTATGAGATTATTGAGGAGACATCAGACCACCTTATTGTCCGATTGAAAATCATCCCTAATTTTGATTTAACAAGAAAACTTGGGAGTTTGGGGAATGGGGTTAAGGTATTAAAACCAGCAAAATTGGCAAAAGCACTTAAGGACTTTCATCAGAAAGCTTTGGAACAATACCAAGAATAATATTTAAGGAAGTAATTGAAAAAAGAGTGGAATGATAAACTTGTTTTAAATGGTTCTTCATCGTTTGTGTTTTGGTTAATCTTAATAGAATGCCTCTAGCATTTCGTAATATTATTGTTTTACGATATTTAAATAAAAAAGATACTTGTTTAAAATAGGATAGCTAAAAAACTGGCTCTTCCAGATTTTAGTATAAAATATACAATGGATAACACGCCCCTAACCTACTACACCACCGCCTTCCAATCCCTCAACCAAGGCAACACCGACTATGGACCAGCGCCCCACAAACCCATCCTGCTCCTATCCATCATCGACCAATTAGAACAGCAAACAATCATCACGGAACGAGTCCTCACCGACGAGCAACTAAAAGCTCAATTCCAGAAAAACTGGACATTGCTAGTGGATACGGGTCACCGCTGCGATATCAATAATCCATTATACCACCTCCAAAAAGAAGGCTTTTGGCGCGCCGTAAAAACGGACGGCGAACCACTAGACCAAGCCAGAGGCATCAGCAAAGTAGCTTATGGAGTGCTAGATACCGCTTTAGTCGAGTTATTGACTTCTGCCGAGTGTCGAGCAGTTTTGCGAATGGTCATTCTCGACCGTTATTTTGAAACGACGCAAAACAATTACTTAGCTGAAAATCCTTATCC
>JBGCFJ010000744.1:0-9839 GCA_045106885.1 Saprospiraceae bacterium | reverse complement strand
CCCACCATCAACCACTTTGACACACCACCAAATTATTTTCTGGAATACTATACTTATTTACTTTTAGATTGAGTTTTAAGTAATTCCTTCCTGATTTTCTGGATAACCGCTGTCGTTTTTCCTAATAAAATGGCTATTTCTTTATTTTTAAAAGTAGGATATAGTTTTAGTAATTTTTGCGCTATTTCCTTATGCTTCTTTTTGTCATTAATCAAATAAGTTTTCCTTAATTTATGAACGTAAGAACTGTTAGTCATTGCGATTTGAGCAATTTCTTCATCTTTCATTAAGGGAAATTTCTTTGTTAACTGAAGAATTGTTAATAACTCTTTTTGCTTTCGTCCTTTTTCTTCCCCTTTCTTTTCGCCCTTCTTTTCTCCAATAAGAATCCCTTCATCTACAAATTGTTCATAAGCAGTCTTAACCATATCGTCTAATTTTAAAGGTAAGTTATTTGTAATCGTTTTAATTTCCTCCTTTTCTATAGGAGAGGCATTTGCAATATAAACAACAGCTATGCGGATAAAGGTTTCAAATAATTCATTAGGCGTCGATTTCCAAGCATAGACTAATAGCTCTGCTGTCTTATTTTTAATAAAATCGGCATCTTTATTATTTTTCATTAAAAGTAAAGCCGCTCCTAGAAAACCTAATTTTATCTGTTTTAGTTCCTCATTAGAATAACTGGACAAATCAGTTAATAGATAGTCAAATTTAGGAATAAATCGGCTCAATTGCTCATCATAATAAGGAAAATATACTTTAAAATCTTTGTATTTCCATTTCCTTTTACCGTGATATACAATGATGGGAATAATGACCTCTAAATTCTCACCATTTTGATATTGCTGTTCCCAAGCATTCAATTGATACCTCAATAGCTGTAATTGCGGATATTTAGGAATATAGCTCTTATGTTCCCATAAAAAACTAATTTTCACCGTGGTATTTTCTTGGCCCTGCCAATTGCAACTGTAAACTAAATCTGAAATATTCTCTGCTAATTTTTCATCTACATAAGTGCCATTATCTAATTTTAGTGACGCCAAATCTAAATTAGCTGATATTTCTTCGGATAAAAAATTTAAAATGAATTCTTTGGCTACCAATTTCTTAGAAAAAGTGGCTCTAAAAAAATGGTCATGAGGTTTATCAATTTTGTTTTCCATAGTTTTAATGTGTAGTTTATCAGTAAATATAAAAAAAATACACACAAGGCACCTATTTATTTTCAATTTTCTGGTAAAAAAATATCCTCATTATGCTTTTAACTGCAACCCATCATAAGCCAACTCCACCTGCTCAGGAAGTATAGCATTGACCTTCTCCGCCAGCCCCATTCGATGACTAATATGCATTAAATAAGCTTGTTCAGGTTGAAGTTCTTCAATTAATGCTAAAGCTTCTTCCATGTTAAAATGAGCGTGGTGTTTTGAATGATGTAAGGCGTCTAAGGCGAGTATTTTTGTCCCTTTTACTTTGGCTAATTCGGTTGCTTCAATCCTATTAACATCTGTTAGATAAGTAAAATCGCCGAATCTAAAACCAAAGACAGGCAAATTTCCATGCCATGCTCTGATTGGTTGGATAGTTAGGTCTTCGATGGTTATATTTTCTCCTTCTTCAATCGACTCTAAAGTTAAGCGAGGTGCGCCTGGATAAGGGTTTTCGGCAAAAATATAGGCAAAGCGTTCTTTCAATTCTTTTCGTACTCGTTCTTCTGCATAAACGGGCATAGATTTTTGATGTTTAAAATTAAGCGGTCTTACATCATCCATCCCAATGACATGGTCATTATGCTCATGTGTCATTAAAATCGCATCGA
Source organism: Saprospiraceae bacterium (assembly GCA_045106885.1). Classification (GTDB taxonomy): domain Bacteria; phylum Bacteroidota; class Bacteroidia; order Chitinophagales; family Saprospiraceae; genus JAFMDF01. Next base: position 8,014 of record JBGCFJ010000744.1, on the reverse strand, counting down.
CATCTGTTACTTTTGCCCTTAATAATTGTTGCCGAAAATCAGGTCCTGCGTCAATAATAATGGTCTTTCCTTTCCATTCCACCATGGCAGAGGTTCTTAATCGTTCGTCTTTAGTGTCATTAGATTGGCAGACTTCACATTCACACCCAATTACAGGAACGCCTTGAGAAGTACCCGTGCCTAAAAAAGTTATTTTCAATAGAATAATTATTTTTAGTTTTGATAAATGAATCTCTTTGTTTACCAAGTTTTTCTCCTATACTTGGCATTTCACCCCTCAGAGAGCTGTGTTACGGTTGCTTCAAAATCTTCTAGAAACTCATCGTATTTACTAGTAGCTGTTCCATTAAAACCTGTATGAATTTTCACTATTTGGTCGTTCTTATCAATAAAAATCATGGTAGGGTAAGACAAAATGTGGTTGAGCATTGGTAAAGATTTTGCGGCTTCTTTTTTATCAGAATAACCAGCAACTACCATTTCATAAGGAATATTCATTCGTTCTTTATAACGACTAATGGCTGCGTTCGCTGCTGCCTTATCTTTTCGTTTTTCAAAAGCCAAAGCAATTAATTCAATATTTGGATTTGGATTTTTTTGAAAATAATCCACTAAAAATGCTGTTTCTTCTCTACAATTAGGACACCAAGTCCCGAAAATCTGGACAATTTTAGCTTTTCCTTCGTATTCTGGATTAGCTAAGCTAATCATTTTACCTGCTGGATTAGGAAAATTAAATTCAACTTTATCATAGCCTTCTTTTAAAAAAGTTAACTCATTGGGGTCTTTTAATTCAAAAGCATCATTCCTTTTCGCTGTCCAAGATGCTTGATAATGTTTGCCCGAACGGAAAGAACCAATCATGGTATTATCTGGTAAAATCTTAGCCTCAAATAAAAAAGCATGGGCGCCATCAAACACAGATAGATAGAGCTTGTCTTCTTGAATCGTTCCTTCTAAATAACGGTAATCTCCAGTTTCTGTCCTAAAAGTTCCTGTTAAATGGTTGCCATCTTGCTTAAATTCACCGATGCCAGGGAATTTATCTTCTGGGTCGTCATTTCCTTGAAAGTGTACTTCCCATTTACCAGAAACATCCAATTTTGGTGTTTTTTTCAATTGGGTAAAGCGATGCTTTTTACCAAATTTTGCCACAAAAGGAATTCGATAATTTTCTCGGTTAGTGGCGACCCATTCTCCTTCCATCACTCTGCTTTCAAATAAGCCTTTGATATAAGATTCATAAATAGGAAATTTTATTAAAAAGGTATCTTTTCCTACTTTCCTATCCAAACCAATATAAATATCTTCTTTGGCTACTCGAATTCTTTCTGCCCCGTTGATTACATCAATATGGAATTCATTTTCATTTTCATAAATTACCTCAAAAACAAAAGGTAAGGAAGCATCCGTGGCTTCTTCAAAATTGGCAGGCATATTTTTAATTACTCCTCCATCTGCCCCAAAATCAGTTGGTCGTATATCTAAAGTAGCTCTCCAATAACCTGGTGCTAAGCCTGTGAATTGATTGGGAATGGTAAAACAACCAATAAAGCCGATGGTAAATAGAATAGCAGAAATAACAAGAATACGCATATATTTAATTTTACTTTTCAATTTAGTAACGACGAAATAATAAGTCCGTCAAATTGGGCGAGTTATTGTTTTGCTGTTACTTAGAATCACAAACTTCCGAAAAATAAATTAAATCAACTTCAATTAAGCGTCATTACTTCCTTCAATTTTCTGTTTTAGGACAAAAAAAGAAGATACCCGAAATCGTATATCTCCTTCTTAAATAAAATATGCTAGTTTTTTCAATTGAGAATTAATGAAATTCCCAATTGGTAAAGGGGGCCAAACAAAATTATCTCATTAAAGTAAAATCTCCTTTGATTTGAATATTTCTACCGTCTATCATTTCAACCTCTGCACGATATACAAAAACAGCAGGTTTCATGCGTTGTCTATCAAAGAAACCATCCCAACCTAAACTTGGGTCATTAGGTACAAAATTCTTGCGATGATAAACAGTTTCGCCCCAGCGATTATATATTTCTAAAGTTACAATTTGATTAACCATGCCGTCTTTTGCAAAAATGGTAAAACGGTCATTGCCTGTTTGGCTATCTAGTGGTGTAAAAACATTTGGCACATAAATATGTGGGGTCAAGTCTACCATTAAGTTGACATCTGAACTAGCCATACACCCATTTTGGTCCATAATTTCGACGGCATAATTCATACTTTGGTAAGGTTTTGCCATTGGATTTAAACAATCATCACAACTCAAACCTTCTGCTGGAGTCCAGATAATCTCGGCAATATTTTCCTCAGGAATATTTGTCAACGCCGATAAATTCATCGAGTCTCCTAATTGAATATCTAATTGATTCCCCAATTTCACGACTAATTCATCTGGCTCTATAATTTCAATGGATTGCTCTAATTCACAATCATTCGCATCTTTTACAATAACTTCATAAACACCTGGCCTTAAAGATGTAAAGCCAGCTTCGTTATGAAAGCGATTCCCGCCATCTATAGAATAGGAATAAGGCCCTACTCCACCAATTACATTCATGATATTCGCCTGCCCTTTATCTCCATGACAAAGTGGTTGGTCAATAGCTAAACTTAAATCGGTTGGCTTCTCATCAATAATGGATAAAGAAGCAGTAGCCACACAACCATTTATAGTGTTCAAAATTTCTACTTGGTAAGTTCCTGCCGACCCAATGGTTGGAGAATTAATATCCGTTTTAGAAATAAATTCGCCATTTGTGGTCGTCCAATTATAATTAAAATTAGTACCTGTGCTGGATTCACTACCATCAATTAATGCGGTCGTTGAATTACAACTAAACACATCAGGTGAGCTAATACTAACTGTTGGGGAAATGGTATCTAATAAAATTTCTACCAATCCCTTTCCTTCACAACCGTTCGTTTCATCTACTACAAATAATAAATAAGTCCCAGCAGCCCCCATTACAGGATTGATTGGATTGGAGGCATCTAAAATATTTCCACTAAAAGTTTCCCAACGATAATTGATATTACTACCCTGTGTTGAGTTTGCTGCATTTAATTGAACCGTTTGATTGGTACAAGTGATAGCATCAGGGCTTTCAATAATAGCCTGCGGTCTATTTAAATCATCTGTAATAATGACTAAATCGGTCGCTTCGCAATCATTCAATTCATCTTTTACAAATAGCGTATAAGTTCCTGATTCATTGATGGCAGGGGTAAGCGATTTTTCTCCTGATAAAATCCCTCCATCTTCTGTTGTCCAAATATAATTATAAGGTCGATTGTCTTCGACTGTTCCATTAAGTGAAATTTCTTTTTTATCACAAGTAAAAATAGTCGTTTCTCCAGCATCAATCTTGGGACTCAAAGTATCAATTCCTACCCTAGCCTCAACTATAGTCTCACAAAAGTTACTTATATTAGTCACCTCTAAAGTATATAATCCTGCACGGTCAACCGTTGGCGTTAAAGTGGTTCTATTTTCTAAGAAACGTCCATCAAAGGTCTGCCAGTTATATTCATATTCATTTTCTGCCATCCCGACTTCTGTTTGAATAGATACCGTATTTCTAGAACAATTCAAATCAGCGGGCGCTACTATGGCCACTTCTGGTTCAATAATGTCTTGTTCAACTATTACATTTTTTTCAACAATACAACCATTTATATTATTGGTAATCATTAAACTGTAAGTGCCAGGTTGGTCAATTTCTGGCGTTAATATGTTCTGGTCACTAGTAAAATTACCATTATTACTTCTCCATAAAGCGGAATAATCAGCAAGGTCTTCTAATAAAATTCCCTCTAACTCTTGCGTTATGTCTTTACAATTTAATTGAGTAGGCGCTGTTATTTCCATTTCAGGCTGCGCTCGGTCTTCTTCAACTACTTCAGTTACTATGGTTTGACAACCATTATCCGCATTTATTACTGTTAGTTCATACATTCCTCCAGCATTGACCGTAGGGCTTAGGCTTGTTGAATTATTCACAATATTCCCGTCTTCGGTAGTCCACTCATACGAAAACTCATTCCCTAAACTCGTCTCCACCGCTGCAAGGGTCAATTCATTATTCAAACAACTAATAATATCCGCTACTTGTATTTTTGCATCTGGTTGTTCTAAATCGGCTTGTATTTCTGCGGTGGCAATCGTTTCGCAACCATTGGCATCGGTAATTTTTACTTCATAAATACCACCTGCTAAGTTATTGGGGTCTTCTGCTATACCCGCTCCGTTATTCCAAGCATAAGCATATCCAGGAGAACCACCTGCTACTTCTAAATCAATACTTCCTCCATTTGGATTGTAACAATTGGCCATGCCCGAAACCGTTAACTCCGTAGTTAATTGTTCTGGTTTGGTCAGCGTAAAAAACTCCGTATCCGTACAGCCTAATTCGTTACTAACAATGACGAAATACTCGCCTTCTTCTAAATCCTCAATTTTAGAACCAGTTGCTCCATTATCCCAATCATAAGTATAATTAGCGACTGTTTCATCCATCATCAATTCTATAAATCCGTCGGTCGTTTTATTACATTTCGGGCTTCCAAACTTATACTCAATCGCCACATTAGTTTCAACTATTTCTGCTGTTCCTGCTCCTGTACCGACACAACCCCTAGAAGTCATGCCAATAGCTTCATAAATTCCACCCGTTGATTCTGGAAGGATATAAGTGGCGGTTTCTATATTGGAAATATTCCTTATTTCTCCGTTATATTCATATTCCAACCCATAGGGACCACTTCCTGTAAAATTGACTGCTATTTCACCCGAAGGTTCTCCATTACAAACGACTACTGCCCCAGAAAGTGTTGCAATTTGGGGTTCTATGCCAACCATTACTTCTCCGATAGAGGTAGTCCCACATTCATCTGTTACCGTTACAAAATAGGTGGTTGCTTCGTCTATTGACATAGCAATTGTTTCTTCAGTTTCTTGATTACTCCATTCATAAGTATATTCCCCTACTCCACCTTCGACCATGGGCGTAATATTAACCGTTCCACCGGGGCAAGTGGATAATTCCTCAAAAGTGACGATGGGTTCTGCTGGTTCTGCAATAATCAGTTCCGTTAAAATATCTTCACAAGTACAAGCCGACTCTAATTCAAATATGATAGATTCTGGTCCTTCTGCAACTCCATCATCAAATACATTTACAGACACTTTAATACTATCTTGACCAATTGGAATAATAACGGGAGAAGGTATGGCTGTGTAATCGACCCCTGGTTCAGCCGTACTTAAATCAGAAATGGTAAAAGGTACTTCTTGTGGTTTGGTACGGTCACTATCCTCCGTTCTTTTAAATACAAAAAAGGATTCTTGGCAAGACTCATAAACTAAATTACTATCAGGAAAACTAGCATTTGGAATTTCCGTTGCCAATTCTGCTGGGTCGCCTAATTTAAAACTATTTGCGGCTAAAAATACCGCCGAATCAAACTTTTTATCTCCTACATCTCCAACGGCTAATTTGATATGATAAGTTTCACAAGGAATTACATCTGCCTCTGCGGTCAACACATTTGTAAAACCATCGTACTCCATTTCTTGTTTAGCAACGGCAGCAGCAAGTACTTCTCCAAAAGAACAATTTCCTAATGCTCTAAGTCCAGGCGTATTATTATTATAAAATGGTCTGTTATTTTGCCAGTTTACGGAATTAATAGAAACAAAGGTATTGGTTCCAGGCAATTTAGCAATATTAATTCCTCCATTCGTAAAAGGTCCATTAATACCAGGGCCACTTATAAAAAATCCAAAAACATCATTAAATTCAGAATTGGAAAAATCACAGTATTCCTCGGAAGCAAATACATATTCAAAACTAATTTTATCAGATGTTGGGGTAAAATCAAATTCTAATACAGATACGTCTTGGGTAGAAGTAATACTTGAACCCAAAACACGCAATAAAGTATTTAAATCTTGGTCTCCTTGGTTTCCTGAGAATTGAGTGGTCATTCCTGTTTCTTGATTTGGACCACTACATTTCTTTACATCCCCTGTAGATAAAATGACCCCTTCTTCAAAACCAATAATTTCTCCTTGAGAAAAAACACCTTTAGAAATATCTGGTCCCGTATGCGATACATTTTCAACTTCATAACAACCACCTGCAACAAAATAATCTTTAATTAGCACTTCCTCATCTACACCTGATTCTGCCTGAATAACAGGTTCAAATCTGGCAGCAGCGGACGGTTCATAAGGGCAAGTAATACATTGAGTAGAAATTAAATAATTATTAATCGCATTATCTACGCAAGGTGTTTTTAAAAATATTTGCTCAGTCGAGCGAGTTGCTTTAAAATCTAGCAGAAATAATTCCGCCGTTTCTCTTGAAATTTCATAGGGAATATTCATACTTGCAATTGGCAAACAGCTTTCAACATCTTCAATAATAAATTGAATCATATACTGTTGTCCAGGTACTAGTTCACCAACTGATATGGCTTTCATCGGTTCAACCTGTATTACTTTTTGGAGGGGATTGTTAGCAATTAAGGATTCTGTAGGTGTTAAATTTTGGGCAAAGAGGGAAATGGTACCCAATAGTAGGCAAAACGTGAAAATGGTAGTGTGTCTTTTCATGATAGGATTTCGGTTGTAGGTCCAAGTAATTACTATCAAAAATGGTTAAAATCTAATAGTAGTTATTAATTGATGGTGTAAAAAGCATATTTCATTTGTGAAGATATAGGACAATGCGTACCTTCCACATTTTCAGCATGGCTAAATATGCCAGTAGTTTACATATCTTCTTTTTTCAATATCAAACAATATGATTCCGTACTTAAAAATAGAGAATGCCGTCTTTGCTCATGCCCAAAAAAGCTTTTTTAAAGGCTTTAATTGGACAATTAATCAAGGCGAAAACTGGATAATTACGGGTAAAATAGGTGCAGGGAAGACCAGTTTAGTCCAAGCATTGGCTGGGAAATACTATCTAACCCAAGGTCAATTAACTTACCCTTATTTGTCAGCTACTTTACCAACTATTAAATCCACTTATGAACTGAAAAGGAAATGTATTAAGGTTGTCTCTTTTAAAGATGATTCTAGAGCCTTTGACCCCCACTCCTTTTTTTATTCGCAACGATTTAATTCTTTTGCGGCGGACGGTACTATTACAGTTTGGGAATATTTAATGGAAGCTGGCTACTCAGAATATAAAAAAGAACACGTGGACTTAATTAAACGAACGGGTGTTTTTGACTTACTAGATTTAGAACGAATTAAGTTATCTAGTGGTCAATCTCGTAAATTATTAATCACAACCGCTATTCTTCAACAACCGAAATTATTAATCATCGACAATCCTTATATGGGATTGGATGCAAGTAGTAGGCAAGAATTCAATGAATTATTAGATGATTTGGTTAAAAATGAAGATATTCAACTTATTTTAGCAGGACAATATGATGTGTTGCCATCCTGTATTTCTCACGAATTGGAATTGGATAATTTTACCCCTATTTACAATGGAGTGATTAGACAAAAAGAAAGAATTGAGGAAACATCAACTATAAAAGTACCTTACGGCAAGCACTTTTCTTTACTATCGCCTCAGGAATTAATGGCCGCTAAGAAAGATTTGTTAACAAAATTCAGGTCAGAAATTATTGAAAAAGTAAAATTAATCTACAACAAACCTAATAATTTCACGAATTGGAAAATTATCTTTTCCTTAAAAGATGCAGTAGTCGCTTATTACGGAAAGAAGGTTTTGGATGATATAAATTGGGTCGTTAAGCCAGGAGAGAAATGGGCATTATTTGGCGCGAATGGTTCAGGAAAATCAACTTTATTAGCCCTACTTTTTGGTGACCACCCCCAAGCCTATGCCAATGAACTCTATTTATTTGACAAAAAAAGAGGGGTTGGACAAAACATTTGGGACATCAAAAAAAGAACAGGATTTACTTCTTCAGAATTACATTTCTTTTTCAATGCTAAATTAAC
>JBGCFJ010000743.1:0-3409 GCA_045106885.1 Saprospiraceae bacterium | reverse complement strand
GAGCCATATTACTTGTTCTTATTTACTTCTAAGAAATCTTAAAAAAGCCTTATGTAGCAAAGGCTATATGCAGTTTTTAAAGAATCCTTAGAAGAAAAAATAACTGCGTACTCTGGCACACTTTATTTCTACCTCGTCACTTATCTCAAAAAAATAAATTTAATCAAGATAAAAGTCACACTATAAAATTCAACTATTCCTAGTCGAATTTATAAAGCTTGAATTACTTCAATTCGATGCTTGCTCCTACAGCTTCTAATGCTGTCTTGATAGATTCAGCCTCTTCTTTAGATACTTTCTCCTTAACAGCAGCAGGTGCGCCGTCAACTAATGCTTTTGCATCTTTAAGCCCAATACCTAATAAAGACTTCACTTCTTTTACTACTTTTAATTTACCAGCGCCAGCTGAAGTTAACATTACGTCAAACTCAGTTTGCTCAGCAGCAGCTTCTCCACCACCAGCAGCACCTGGAGCAGCAACAGCTACAGCAGCAGCAGCAGGCTCAATACCATGCTCTTCTTTAAGAATAGTAGCTAATTCATTTACTTCTTTGACTGTTAAGTTTACTAAGTCGTTTGCCAGTGCATTTAAATCTGCCATTTTAATATCTTTTTTGAATTTTTTCTTTAATGAAATAGAGTTTCAATGGTTGACCGTACACGGTTTCCAGAACTCTTTGTTAATTATAATAGAGGCAACTTGGAAGCCTTGTTTAGAGTACGACAGTTGGCAGTAGGCAGTCAGCAGTAGGTATTCTACGCTAACAAATACTAGCACCAATTTTATGTCAAGTCGTCACTCTTTTAATATAGTCAAATTTGCTTTGAGCGTAACTGTATACTGCTCACTGCAAACTGCCTACGGATTAACCTCTTTCCTCTAAAGCTTTTACTAAGCCAGCAATCGTATTACCACCAGACTTCAACGCAGAAATAACATTCTTCGCTGGAGATTGTAATAAGCCGATAACTTCGCCCAATAATTCTTCCTTAGATTTAAGTTTAGCTAATGTATCAATTTGATCGTCTCCGATATAAATACCAGAGTCGATGTATGCTGCTTTAAGAACAGGTCGCTCACCTCCTCCCTTACGGAATTCCTTGATAACCTTAGCAGGAGTATTTGCTGTCTTGGTAAAAACCAAAGCAGAAGGTCCTTTTAATGAATCGTACAAAGCTTCGTAACCTTTAGAAGCATCTGCTGCTTCCAAAGCTTTGATAGCTAAGGTATTCTTCACCACCTTCATTTGAATATCTTGCTCAAAGAACCTTCTTCTTAAAGTACTCACATCTGCTACTGTCATAGTAGAAGCATCTGTAATATAAAAGAAATTGTGTTCGCTGAAATCCTGCTTCAATTCTTCAATGACAGCCGCTTTTTCTGATTTAGTCATTGCTATATAGTTAAGAAAAGTTAATGGTCATTCGTTATAAAATAACGCTGAATAACCTGAATAACTTTACTTCAGTTATTTAATAGATTTAGGGTCAATTTTGATACCTGGACTCATTGTACTTGCAATCGTTACCGATTTCATGTAAATCCCCTTTGCCGTTGAAGGTTTCATCTTTACAATTGTAGATAAAACTTCTTGTGCATTGTCTTCCAATTTATTTGCATCAAAAGAAACTCTTCCTACAGGAGCATGAATAATACCGTACTTATCTACCCTAAAAGAAATTTTACCTTTCTTAATTTCTGATACAGCTTGTGCTACATTCATAGTAACGGTACCAGTCTTAGGATTAGGCATTAATCCTCTAGGTCCTAAAATACGACCTAATCGACCAACTTGTGCCATGGTACTAGGCATTGCAATTACTGCGTCAAACCCAGTAAAACCACCTTGTACTTTTGCCACTAACTCTTGTAAGCCTACAAAATCAGCACCTGCTGCTTTTGCTTCTTCTTCCTTGTCTGGTGTACAAAATACAGCTACAACTTTAGTCTTACCTGTACCGTGTGGTAATGAAACCGTACCACGCAAAGCTTGGTCAGCTTTTCTAGGGTCTACCCCTAAGCGAATATGAACATCCACAGAAGCATCAAATTTAGTCGTATTGACTTCTTTGACCAACTTCATGGCATCCGTCAAAGCATATAGTTTTTCTCTATCTACTTTGGCATTCGCTACTTTACGTTTCTTAGAAACTTTAGCCATTATAAAAAATTTGAGGTGAATAGCGCCGTTATTAATTAAAAATGTAAAATTTCAAATGCTAAATTTAAAAGTGTTAAACTATGAGCTAACTTACTTTTAAGTTTTAGATTTATAATTTATAATTTTCAGTTAACTATCAGCTCCCTTCTAGTTAATAATTATATACTATGCTTCTCCAGGGAAATCACCTTTGATAGTGATACCTGCACTACGAGCAGTACCAGCAACCATTTTCATTGCTGATTCAATAGTAAATGCATTAAGGTCTGGCATTTTATTTTCGGCAATTGCCCGAACTTGATCCCAAGTTACAGATCCAACTTTAGTTCTGTTAGATTCAGGGGAACCGCTTTTTAATTTAGCAGCTTCCAATAACTGAACCGCAGCAGGTGGTGTTTTGACGATAAAGTCAAACGACTTATCTTTGTAAACACTGATAAGTACTGGTAATAATTTACCCTTATCATCGGCAGTTTTGGCGTTAAAACGCTTACAAAACTCCATGATGTTTACCCCCTTAGCACCCAAAGCAGGACCTACCGGAGGTGCAGGATTAGCAGCGCCTCCTTTAACCTGTAGTTTGATAAATACCTCTACTTCTTTTGCCATTTCTTTACTTTGAAATTTATTTTTCGACTTTAAAGAAGCGTCCCTACCAATAAAAGATGATAAAATAAAAAATCGTTAATATTGTATTTTAAATTTTATGCCTTTTAATTAAGGGAATTAAAGTCTTAAATGATGTTGATGAAATTTTTAGAATGGAGAAGAAACTAAAAAATTCCATTATATATAAATGCGTAACATTTCTAATTTAAAATCAAGGTGGGGATATCTGTTAAAAATTTAGCCTTGATGTGTTTGTCTATCTCAAAATATGCCTTTAAAACTATTCCTAAAACTACAAAATTTAAACACTTAGGTAAGTGTTTAAATTAATTAAGTTTGCTTTTCTACTTGAATGAAGTTCAATTCTACTTCCGTTCCTCGACCAAAAATCTTCACGATTACTTTCATCTTCTTCTTCTCTTCGTTCACTTCTTGAATATCTCCAACAAATTCGCTGAAAGGTCCATCAATAATTTTGATGGTTTCTCCTACAATGTATGGTTCAATCAATGCTTCGCCCGCATCAGAAGATTCATCTACTTTACCTAGCATTCGGTTAGCTTCCGATTGTTGCATAGGGATTGGGTTATTTCTTCCTAAGAAGTGAATCACATTAGGCACATTAGCAATTGCACTAA
>JBGCFJ010000742.1:0-4990 GCA_045106885.1 Saprospiraceae bacterium | reverse complement strand
GTTTCGGAGCGATGCTCCTTGATTTTTACCAAAAGAGCAGCGCTCTGACCCCGTCTGTAGGAATAGGTAGCCCCAAAAATAGAGTAAGGAGCGTAGCTTCGTCACCATATAAAATAAATTGAAATCTTTTTGCGGTCAATATGCCTAAACACAGTTATTTGAACAGTCTCGACAACTAATTTTAAAACCTTAATGGATGGAGCGGCAATCATTTTTTCATTTACTCATTAATCCGCTAATAATCATCAATGCATCCTATCGCCTCTAACTTCCAAGGTCTTCAACATTTCTTTTTCATAAGCCAAATACTCTTGCCAGCGAGCATTCGCTTTTTCTTTGCCAGAATATTTTCGAGCTAAGTCGATAAACATATGATAATGACCTGCTTCTGACACCATAAATTTATGGTAAAATTCTTTTAAAGAATCTTCAGAGATATGTAAAGATAGCAACCTGAATCGTTCACAACTACGGGCTTCAATTAAAGCGAAAGTCAATAATTTTTCCAACAATTGGTCTTCTCGACTACCGCCTTTTTTATTAAATTTCATTAATTTATTAACGTATTCATCTTTTCGCTGCATGCCCAATTCTAATCCTCGTTTGTCTAATTCGGCTAAAACTAAGCGAAAATGTCCCCATTCTTCGGTCACTATAGGCGCAAGTGCTCGTACCATCTCTTTTCTCTCAGGAAACTTCTGAATCAAGGTAATACAAGAAGTTGCTGCCTTTTGCTCACAATAAGCATGGTCTGTCAAAATATCTTCTAAACTGATTTCTGCCATGTTCACCCACCTTGGGTCAGTCGGTAATTTTAAACCTAATTTGTGTAATTTTTCTGCCATTTTATTTTTGTCTATGGGTCTTGATTTAGGTATAGAGTATTAGGTTAAACGCACAAAAGCATCCTACCTGAAACCTTGAGCCTGATACTTCTTAAAATTCGTGCATTTCCTCTGTCCAAACTAAATAATCGTCAAAAATTTGTTTCAATTTAGCATTCTTAGCCGTAGGAATTAAATCAAAAAGTGGATAATTACCTGGTCGGTTTCTATAGGTCACGTCTACGATTAATCCAACTTCTTCGTTATATCCTGATAATCCTGTTATTTTTAGTTTTTCTCCTCTTCTAAATTCCATCATCCCTCTTGATTTAACAGCTATTGGAAATTTTAGTTGTTTCTCCAAAAAGATATGCCAATTTTCCCAATCCAATAAATCGGGGCTTTGCAAAAGTATCGTATGTAATCTTTTTTGAGTAGCATCATCCAAGTAATTCCATAAATATTGATGCAATTTTTTTCTATAAGCGCCTTTTGTCGCTTCTTTGCGCTCTCTTGCTTTGCATTTTGTTAGTTGGTTTTCCTCCAATTCAAAATTTTGAAAATCTTCCTCTATTCTAACCATTTCTTCAATATAACTAGGTGGTAATTTATCTAATGAGCGACTATCCAATTCGATTTCGTAAACAATCTCCTCGTCATACCCATAATAAACGTCTTCTACCCTACCAATTAAACCACTTAAATCAATTGCAGTCTCTTCATCTATCACCTTTTTGGCAATTTTCACTGAATCCCCTTCTTTAAATTTAGCATTCTCAGGTGTTTCATCATCATCATCATCAAAACCAAAAAAGTCATCGTCATCATCATCCATCCCAAACATATTTGCTAAGTCATTGATGTCCATTTTCCCACTCATCAAGCCATCTAACATCTCCATCATATCTTCTGGCGAAGGTTGACTAGGAACTTCCGCCATCATCAATTCATTCAAAGGAGAGATATTACCCAATTTAATACTTTCAGAAAAAGCGTCTCTCAGTTCGGTCAAGCGATTAATAGATTCATCCAATTGCGCTATAGCTGCGTTCATACCAGCCCCCTGTTTTTCTGCCCGTTTCATGTCTGTCAACATCTGTCCTAGCTCTGAGGTTCGCAATTGTTTTAGTTCTAAACTATTTCTAGTAATTTGACTTTCAATGAATTTCACATCTCTTTCTAGGCGTTTAATTGCTTGGTCTAATACATCTACGGTCCATGATTGTGCCTTGGATAAATCTAAATTTTCGGTTAGAAATAATTGTTCTAATTCCAAAAGTGTTTGAATATCTCCTGCTTGATAAGCTTCATTTATCTGCTGCATCATTTGGTGATATTCTTCCTCATCCGCTTTAGTTGTTGCCTTATCGGGGTGAAATTTTTGCGATAAGCTAATAAATATTTTACGAATGTCTTTTTGTTCTTCTTTATCTGGTTTTACGGCAAATGTCTCAAAAACATCTCGCATTCTAGCCCGCTCATTTTCATCAAAATGGGCTTCAAAGTCCTCCTGTTCCATATCATCCATTTGCGCTTTATGAGCTTTGAAACCTTCGCCAAACATATCTTCACTAGCAAACTCTTTTTCCATGTCTTTCAGGGCTGCTTTATCCGCTCGACTTAGCCCTTTTAATTTTTTCATCTGCTGAACCAACTCCACGATTTCCAAACGAAGTTTATCCATTTGTGCCATTTTACTCATCATCTGTCCACTCCCTGCTCGTTGTATATCTGTAATCTCATTTTTAGTATTCTTCAACCTCGTTTTCAGACTTTTAAGACTGGTCTTTTTCTTTTTAAGTTTCGTCTGTAGGTTTTTAATTAGTACCTCTTTTGCTAAAATTTCTGGACTCTTGGCTATTTCTTTACTCATCAGATAAAGTGTTAGTTTTCTATTAAAAATATGCTTTTACTGTTTTTTTACAATTTAGCTGCCAAATTTACGCTTTTTTCGATGCAAAAATATAAAGTCATTAGCTTTTAATTACCAACACACAATTATTATTAATTTTCAGCGGCTTCTGGCATCCGTTCAGAAGTATACTTCTTCCTGCTATTTTCGACCAAAAAATAAGCTCGTAGCGGTGCTATATGCTGATTTTTTGGACAAAACTATCAAGAGGAAAGTCAATTTCGACCCGTAAAGCGGATGGCAGGGGTGATTGGTTCTAAAAAATGGAGACTGCTGGTGAAGACATTTTGTCCGCAACCTCTATACTGCTCGCCTCTGGCGAGCGTTTTATGTACTAATACTCGCCAGAGGCGAGCTAATATAGGTTGCGGACTGCAAGTCCGCACCAGCATGATTCGAAAATTAATAGAACCAATCACCCCTGAGCGGATGGGGGGCTATAAGCTCTCTAAAATTTTAAGCTAATTATGAGTTGCTACTGTAAGTACTCAATATAATAGCAAAACTAACTCGTCGGATGACTCCGTCGTCCGATGAGTTGGTTTAAATCATCCGACGACGCAGTCATCGGACGATTTAAACTAGATGATTGAGTACTTACTTGGTACTTACCTAAAATAAACGAAAAAGGTAGCTCTTTTTGAGAACTACCTTTTTGTATATTTAACTCAAGTTACGGACAATTTTTGGATTGTTATGCATAGCCCTTAATTCGGTACTTTTAGACCCATTAGCAATTTAACCATTTCAACTGCTCCGCAACTTAGCTTATTTATCAAATTGTACCTAACAGATTAACAATCAGATTAACAATCCATTTTACTTAGTCATCGCCGCAATAGCAGGCAATTCTTTCCCCTCCAAAAATTCTAACATAGCACCGCCTCCAGTAGACACAAAACTCACATCATCATTCAATTCCATTTGCGTCACTGCCGCTACTGAATCTCCGCCTCCTACTAAAGAAAAAGCACCCGCAGCCGTCGCTTCTGCACAAGCAGTCGCAATAGATTTTGTACCTGTCGCAAAATTAGACATTTCAAAAACCCCCATTGGGCCATTCCACAAAATCGTTTTTGATTGGCCAATTACTTTTTGGAAATCTGCAATGGCTTTTGGCCCAATATCTAAGCCCATCCATCCTTTAGGGATTCGCTTGGTGTATTTAGTGGCTATGTTTGCGTCATTACTAAAATTATCCGCAGCAATAGAATCTTTTGGTAATAATAACTTTACTTTTCGTTCTTTAGCCTTAGCGATTAACTCTAATGCTAATTCCAATCGGTCATCTTCTACTAAAGAATTCCCTATTCTGCCCCCTTGCGCTTTCATAAAAGTATAGGCCATGCCACCACCAACAATTACGTTATCCGCAAATTCCAATAATTTTTCTAATAATAAAATCTTATCAGATACCTTCGCTCCGCCAATAATTGCCGTTAGTGGTCGGGTTGGGTTATTTAATACTTTATTGGCATTTTCAATTTCATTTTGCATCAAAAAGCCAAAAGTCTTTGCGCCTTTGTCAAAAAACTGAGCAATCGTAGTGGTAGAAGCATGCGCTCGGTGTGCTGTTCCAAAAGCATCATTTACATACACATCTGCTAAAGCAGCTAATTGCTTAGCAAAAGCAGCATCTCCTTTTCCTTCTTCTTTTTGAAAACGCGTATTTTCTAAAATTAGCACTTCGCCCATTGGCAAATCCGCTGCCATTTTAGTCGCTTCACGACCAACTGTTTCTGAACAAAAATGCACTTTAGTCCCTAATAAATTAGCCACATGATTGGTCACATGATTTAAGGTGAATTTCTCGACATTGATACTGCCATCTTCCTTTTTCTTCTTCAGTGGCCGTCCAAGGTGAGACATTAAAATCGCTGCGCCTCCGTCTGCTAATATTTTCTTTATGGTTGGTAAAGCGGCTCGGATTCTAGTATCATCGGTTATCACATATTCCTTATTTAAAGGCACATTAAAATCTACTCGAACAATCGCTTTTTTATTTTTAAAATCTAAAGTCATAGTCGTAAGGTGTAAAGGTTTAGAGGTTTAGAGGTTTAGAGGTTTAGAGGTGTAGAGGTGTAAAGGTTTAGAGGTTTAGAGGGGTAGAGGTTTAGAGGATTAGAGGTTGAAAGGTGGGTTATAACCAATAAATCCGTGTAAATCTATCTAATTCGTCCAAATCCGTAGTCCATCCTCCTAATTCGTCTATATCCTTAATCCTATAAAAACAAAGAAAGCACTACACCCATAG
>JBGCFJ010000741.1:0-9402 GCA_045106885.1 Saprospiraceae bacterium | reverse complement strand
CGCACAGTAGATCAGTAACTCTGTATAGGTTAAAACAAAAAAAAAAATCTGATATCAAAAATAATTCGTCTGTAATTTCAATGGCTATTTGCCAAATCTGTAAGTTTTCAAATCGAAATACTCGTTTCATTTTAGTATGTTTTAAGTTTAAAAAAGTAATTTAAACAAAAAACTTACAATTCTTCAATGTTGCACGAAGCTTCCTCCGCCCCTTGCCCTCTGTTATTTCAGCACGAGTTCATCCTTATCCCCAAAATTATCATAACTCGAAGTAATCACAATATCACCAGCTTGCAATCCTTGCGTTACTTCGTAGAAACTTGGGTTTTGGCGACCTACTTTAATATCTCGCTTATAAGCAGTATTGGTTTCAGCGTCAATGACATATACCCAATTTCCGCCAGTTGTTTGGTAAAAACCGCCTCTAGCAATCAATAAGGCTTTTGTTTCGGCACTTAAAGCTAACTTAATGGAAACCGTTTGACCACGTTTAATCGTCGTTGGAATTTCAGAAGTAAAAACCATATCTACTTCAAAAACACCATTACGAACATCAGGGTAAATTTTCTTAATTATTAGGTCGTAACTTTTACCGCCCAATAAGAAAGACCCCTCCTGATTCAAAAAGATGCGTGTAATATAAAATTCATCGATTCTTCCTCGAACTTTAAAGTTTCGAAGGTCATCTAATTGCGCAATTCTACCCCCTTGATTAATCAACTCTCCAATCTCAGAATCCATACCAGATAATTGACCATCTATGGGTGAACGTACTAATAAATTCTCTAAGGTTTGCTTACTAATATTTAAATTTCGGCGCATTAAATCTACGGAACTTTCCAATTGATTTTCTTGCACCACTTGAGACATACTATCTCTTCGAATAACCTCTGCCAATAATTTTTTTCTTCTTTGTAAATGTTCGTATTGGTCTTGTGTTTCTTCAAAATCAACTTGCGCAATTACATCATCTTTATATAAACTTTTATTTCTTCTGGTTCTTTTAGATAATAAATCCAAATTAAACTCTACATCCAAAGCTTGCTCTCTTAAATTTAAACTCTGTTGTTCTCTAGTTAATTTTAGATTCTCTAGTTGATTAATTTGATTCATAATGGACCCTTCCGATTGCAAATAGGCTAATTGCAAATTAGGATTGGACAATTGCATGATTTTTTGTCCTTTTTTCAACATCGCTCCATCTTCCACATAAATCTCCTCAATTCGACCGCCTTCTACCGCATCAATAAAAACCGTTTTAATTGGTTCTACAACTCCTGTAATAGGAATAAATTCTTGGAAGACCCCTTGATGAATCGTATCTATCAACAATCGATTCATTTCTACATTTAATTTAGAAACCCCAGCATTCTTGTACATGTTATTGCCGAAATATAAAACAGCAGTAAGTGCTACTACTATTAAGGCAATCTTTTGCCAACCGAATCCTTTCTTTTCTAGTTTTTTGTCCATCTTTATATGCTATCAGTTTTGTAAGTAGCCCAGACCTTCTTGTTTGGGCTGTTTTATGGTTTAGCTAAAATTTAAAATTCTTAAATATATACAATGCCAAATATATTTTAACTATTGAAATACCTATGCCAAAAATATAATTTACTGATTATCAATTAATTAAAAAATATTATTGCAACCTTTTTATTTTTTTCATGTCCGTAATAGTACAATCGTTGTCCGAATATGGACAGTTTTACTTAACTTAGCCGAAAAATCACCAATTACACCGACAAATATGAAAAAAGAAGGGAAAATCTTAATCATAGATGACGAAGAAGATATCCTCTTAACACTTCGCATTTTTCTCAAACAGCATTACACCTTTGTTAAGGCTGAACTCAACCCTCATTATATACCTAGACTACTCCGCCAATTCGATTTTGACGTCGTGTTGTTGGATATGAATTTCCGCCAAGGGGATACTTCTGGCGCAGACGGAATTACCTGGTTAACCAAAATCAAAGAACTCAGCCCAGAAACACAGGTGATTATGATAACTGCTTATGGCGATGTCAATACCGCTGTGAAAGCCTTAAAGGTGGGTGCTTCTGATTTTGTTTTAAAGCCTTGGAAAAATGAGAAACTATTAGAAACCGTCAATACGGCTTACGATAAAAAAAGAAATCCGCAAGGCGAGCAAGCCGCTCCACAAGCGAGTGGTTTAAGCCCAGATATTGACCAACAATACAGTAAAATTGTCGGTGAATCCGCTCCGCTTAAACAAACGTTAGCAACGGTTGCGAAAGTCGGAAAAACAGATGCCAATATTCTAATTTTAGGCGCTAATGGAACAGGAAAAGAATTAATTGCTAGAGAATTACATCGCCAATCAGAACGAGCAGATAAAGTTTTTGTCTCGGTAGATTTAGGCGCAGTTCCAGCATCTTTGTTTGAAAGCGAATTATTTGGGCATAAAAAAGGGGCTTTTACGGATGCTTACGAAGATAGAATTGGTCGTTTTGAAGCAGCAAATGGTGGAACGCTATTTTTAGACGAAATTGGTAATCTTTCTTTGCCACTACAAGCAAAATTATTATCAGCTTTGCAAACTCGCCAGATTCGAAAAATTGGAGAACACAAAATGACTAAGGTTGATATTCGCTTAGTTTGTGCGACCAATATGCCGCTTTATGATATGGTCAAAGAAGGTACTTTTAGACAAGATTTAGTTTATCGGATTAATACCGTGGAATTAAACTTGCCGAGTCTAGCAGAACGAATAGAAGACATTCCGCTTTTAGCTAAACATTTCTTAAAAATCTATAGCAAAAAGTACCAAAAATCCTCGATGAAGTTTGCTAAAGAGACTTTAAAAAAGTTAACCAACTATCATTGGCCTGGAAATATTCGAGAATTGCGCCATGCCGTAGAAAGAGCCATTATTCTAGCAGATGGTACTATTCTCCAACCAGATGACTTTTTATTCCAAGAAACGGTACAGGAAAATAAAGGAGAAGGCATTAAAGTGGATAGTTATAATCTGGAAGAAGTCGAAAGACAAGCTATTAATAAGGCGCTAAATAAACATAAAGGAAATGTCAGTAAAGCTGCCGACGAGTTAGGTATTACAAGACAATCTTTGTATAGACGAATGGAAAAGCATGGTTTTTAGGAATTGCGGATTACAGGTTGAAAATTATAAATTGAAAATTGAAAATTGAAAATTACAAAGACACTAAACTACAAGTATATAGCCATTGAAGGAAATATTGGTGCGGGAAAAACGACACTCAGCGAAATGCTCGGTAAGGAATTTGACTATCGGTTGATATTAGAACAATTTACAGAGAATCCTTTTTTGCCTTTATTTTATGAAAACCCAGAAAGATATACCCTGCAAGTCGAGCTATATTTTATGACCCAACGGCATAAACAACTCCAAGGATTCTATCATACCCAAAGTAATACTCATCAAAATACCATTGCAGATTATTTCTTTTTAAAAACTCTTTTATTTGCGGATAGTAACTTGGATGGAGAAGAGAAAGGTTTATTTCAGCAAATTTTTCATACGCTAAATGCTAATTTTCCAAATCCAGATATTTTAATTTACTTACATCGGCCCGTTCCTGAATTAAAAACCTACATTCATAAAAGAGGTCGAGAAATGGAAAATACTATTGATCCTATCTATTTAGATAAAGTAGAAAAGGCTTATTTCGGCTTTTTTAAAACGCAGCCTGACTTTCCTGTTTTGGTAATTGATATGGAAGGAGTGGATTTTGTCAGAACGCCTTGTGCTTATGAGAAGATTGTGGGTTTATTGCAGGAGGAATATGCCGCTAAGGTGCATTATTTGAAATTGTGACTACATTCAGTATGATTTCAAAAAAAGTTATCTCAATAAAATCCGTTATCCTTAATTAATCCGTTGGTTTAATTTTTTTCCAACGGATTAATTAAGGACAACGGATTTTATGTAAAAGTCTACTGTTTTACAGTATCTAATTCTTTTTCTTCCACCCCATACTTCATCTCCCCCATTATTTCTGCAAAGGTCTGATAAGATTTAATCCTATCGTTTATATCATAAATATTGGTTACTGCAATCAACTCATTCACCCCTGTTTTTGACAAAAATTCAGCAGTTTGTTGTTTGACTGTTTCTTTATTTCCAACAAAAGAATATTTCAACATCTGTCGCACCGCAGGATGTTTAGCCACTTCTCGAAGTTCTTGCGTCATTTCACAAGGAGGTTGTAAATAAGACCGCTTCCCTGTTAAAATGCCTACAATTCCTTTAATCAAAGTAGTCAACATTTGTTCAGCAGCTTCGTCTGTCTCTCCAATAATGACATTAACCCCCGCCATGCTGTAAGGTTCTTTCAAATACTCCGAAGGTTGGAAATTATTATAGTAAATATTCAAGGCATCAAATAAATGCGTCGTCGCAAAATGACTAGCAAAAGCATAAGGTAAGCCTTTTTTAGCGGCTAAATAGGCACTATCAGTACTTGACCCCAGAATATAAAGCGGCACATTGACGCCTTCTGCGACATTCGCTCGTACTGCTGCTCCACTATTATTTGTTGAAAAATATTGTTGAATTTTGTCAATCTCTTGCGGAAAAGCATAGGTCGCTTGCATTCGACTAGGGTTAATCGCATTGGCAGTTGCTCCATCTGTTCCAGGTGCTCTCCCTAGTCCAAGGTCAATACGATTAGGATATAAAGCTCCCAAAGTACCGAATTGCTCAGACACAACTAATGAGGAATGATTCGGCAACATAATTCCACCAGAACCTACCCTGATTTTTTTAGTTCCTCCAGCTATATAGCCAATTAATATTTGGGGGGCAGCACTCGCAATGCTAATTGAGTTATGATGCTCTGCCAACCAAAATCGAGTATAGCCACAGTCTTCCGCAGCTTGCGCTAGTTTTAGACTATTTTTTAAGGTTTCTGCAGTGGAAGTTCCATCGGAGATGAGGGCTAGGTTTAGGCGGGAATAGGCTATATTTCTGTAATTTTGGTTCATTTTTTTATTTTTCTACTAATTCAACTATTAATTTCTGCCTTAACTGATTATTCAAATTTATTTCGATTGGCTCAAATCTAACAGGAATCTTATTTTTCTCCCAAAACGCCTTTCTTTCTTTCTCATCGAAAAACGCTTCGTTAAAAAAATTGAATGCTTTTGAGAATTCAAAAGTCACTGTAGAATCCTTGGTTTCAAAATAAGTAAAAGAACTTGGCGTACTCAAACCTCGATAATATCCAATTGTGTCTAATTTTAAATCTTGAATATGACACCAAAGTTCTAAAGGTCTATTTAATAGCCCATATTTAGCTTTCATTCCAATTGTATCTTCCCATGTAATGTAGTACAAATCCTCTCTTTCAGGAATTACCTCAATAGTTATTTTTAGCTTTCCTCTACCTTCCTTAAGCTTATTTTCTATTTGATGTTTTAATTTGCCTAAATCATGTCCAAATCGAGCCTTTTCAAATATTAGAAAAACACTTAGAATTCCAAGAATAATTAGCGACAATATTTGGATGATGTATTTCACTAAATAAGCCAAATTGCGGACTATGAAATAAAGCTGGTAGCACAGAATTCATTCTGTTCTGGACGCTGACCTTTAGGTTAGAAAATGGAAAAAATTGGCAACTTTTAATTGATTCTATTTAAAATTACTAAAAATCAGGTCTGAAGACCTGTATCCCAAACAGAATAAATTCTGTGCTACCAATTATCCTCAACTCTTGAATTAAATATAAAGCAATAAATCCTAATTCAACTTCAACAAAGCCCGCTTAATCCTAGCAATAGCTTCTCGCAACTGCGCCTCAGAAGCCGCATAAGACATCCGAAAATAGCCTTCTGCCCCAAAGGAAACACCAGCGACTAAAGCAACATGTGCTTCCATCAACATATACATACAGAAATCACTAGAATTATTAATAATCGTATCTCCAGTTCGCTTGCCAAAAAAATTACGAATATCGGGGAAGACATAAAAAGCCCCTTCTGGTTCATTTACTTTTAAACCTGGAATTTCTCTTAATAAATCTAAAACCAAGTCTCTTCTTCGACGAAATTCCTTACGCATTTCATAAGTAGGTGTCATATCTGCTAAAAGTGCCGTCACTGCTGCTTTTTGAGCAAAAGCATTGGTGCCAGAAGTCACTTGCCCTTGGTGTTTGGCACAAGCTTTCGCAATATGCAAAGGCGCTCCAATATAACCCAATCGCCAGCCAGTCATCGCATAGCCTTTGGCAAATCCATTCACCGTAATTGTTCTATCCTTCACCGCATCAAAAGTACCAATACTAGAATGATGTCCAACAAAATTGATGTATTCGTAAATTTCATCGGATACCACGTAAACATGTTCGTATTTACCGATTACATTGGCAATGGCTTCGAGTTCTTCTGCCAAATAAACAGAGCCTGTTGGATTACAAGGAGAAGAAAATAAAACAAATTTTGTCTTATCGGTAATCGCTGCATCTACTTGGGCTGCGGTTACTTTATAATCATTTTCAATACCCGCAAATACATCTACAGGTACTCCTCCTGCCAAACTAACAATCTCCGAATAAGTCACCCAATAAGGCGAAAAAATCACTACTTCATCTCCATCATCTAAAAGAGCATGACAAAGGTTATGTAAAGACTGCTTAGCACCCGTTGAAACAACTATTTGATTCGGCGTAAATTCCAGTCCATTATCTCGCTTCAATTTGGTACAAATCGCTTCTCGTAATTCCAATAAACCTGGAACAGGGGTGTATTTTGTGTATCCCTCATCTAGGGCTTTTTTAGCTGCTTCTTTGATATGGTCAGGCGTATCAAAATCTGGTTGCCCCAAACTTAAACTAATCACATCTTTTCCTTCTGCTCTTAATTCTCTTGCTAATTGCGACATTTTTAGGGTCGCTGATTCTGCCATATTGATAACTCTTTGGGAAATAGGGGAAGTAGTGGTTGCACTCATTACTGGATGATTTTTTGTGACGGTACACGGTAAAATGGTTGACGGTACACGGTTTGCTCCAATTATTGGAGGTTAACTTATTTTAAACAAGAATTATTGGTAAAATATTTGGTTACTAGTTGGGCAAAGTTATCGTTTTTAACTGTTTTTTGGTTGTTCCTGTTTTGAATATTTAAAATATAGGTGTTTACCATCCACCTTCTTGTGGATTAAACACTAAATACTCACCAGCATCTGTAAATTCACTTGCTGTCATTAAAATTTCAACTATAGCATTAATGGTTCTACTGAAAAAAGGTCGATTTTGGAACAGGTGTCGGACACTTATGATATGTAAATGATTCGATTTTAATAATTAAAACATCTGTATTTTATTAAATCAAAGTGTCCGACACCTTTTTTCAGTAAGACCATTAATTGAAAACTAGACCTAAAAGCTAGATAATTCTTAGAGAGACCTCCAAGGTTTTGAAAACCTTGGAGGTCTAAACCATTTAGAATAAAGTCTAATGAATTCCAAACAATTCAATCTATCACTCCTCCGCAATCCGCTTCTTCAAATCCCGATTCACCGCAATACTTGCATTCAATTCAAAACCAATCAACAAAATAAAGGCATTCAATTGTATCCAAATCATTAGTACAATGATAGTACCAATCGACCCATAAAATTTATTATAAGAGCCAAAATTATCTACATAAAAGGAGAAAACAACAGAGGAAAGAATAGACAGCAAAGAAGCTAAAGTTGCCCCTGTGGTAAAAAAATTAAATTTTCGGTGCATGCCTGCGCCATACCGATAAATGATAGAAATACCTGTATAAAAAAGGGCTAAGATGACTAACCAACGCACCACATAAATACTATATTTTGTAAAGAAATCTAATTGCACCACATCACTAATCATCGTCATAATTAAACTTCCTAGAATAATAAAAATGACGGACACTAGTAATAGTAACCCTAATTGCACCGTTAAAAGTACCGCAATGCCTCTCTTTTTAAAACCATTCCTTTTCTTAAAAGTCGTTTCCAAATAAGATTTATCGAAACTATGCATCAAGGTCATCATTCCATTGGAGGCAAAAAATAAGGCGAGAATAAAACCAAAAGATAAGAGTCCTATTTGTGGATTAGTCGTAATATCTTGAATAAATTCAAATAAACTTCTCCCTGCTTCCCCAGGCAAAATAGCCTGAATTTCTCGATTTAATACCTCATAATAATTTTCGTGTTCCAAAAAATAATTCAGCAAATATTCTTGAAACAGTGGCAACAGTGTAAACAACATGATTAAGGCAGGAAACAACGACAAAAAGAAACTAAATGCCATCGAATTGGCCCGAGTCGTTAAATCTCGACGTTGCCCTTCTCGGTAAATAAAAATCGCTACATCTGAAATAGGTACTTTAAAAAACCCTGGAAAAGAATGCGTCTGTGCCCAATTAATCACCCCCAACACCAAAGGGTGCTTTAAGAAAAAATCCGTTATTTGTTGAGCAGTTGGGAATTTCATATTAGTAGGCTGAAAGGTGAAAAGGCGGAGTGGCTGAAAGGCGGAGTGGCTGAAAGGTTAGAAGGTGTAGCGGTCAAATTCCGCCTTTTTGCCCTTTAGCCATTCCGCCTTTTTGCCTCTCAGCCTTTACGCCTCCTCTCCATAATAAGGCTTCAATTTATCCAATAAAACAGCTGGCGCAGCAATGGTTTCATTCGTTTCCATATTCACAAAACACAATTTCACACTCCCTCCATTGACTAAATCGCCATTTTCTTTATATACTTCGTGGTTATAAGTAATCGTGTCCTTTGGCAATCTTCTAATGATTGTTTTAACGGTCAATAATTCGTCATAATACGCAGGGCGAACGAAGCGCATATTCAAAGACATGACCGGCATCATAATTTTCTCTTTTTCCTCTAAATCCAAGTAACGGACGCCCAAATCCCGCATGGCTTCTACCCGACCAACTTCATAATATTTAGGGTAATGGCCATAATACAAATAGCCCATTTTATCTGTTTCAGCATATCGGACTCTTACTTTTGTTTCGTGTATAAACATTGGAAATTTTCAATTTTCAATTTATAATTTTCAATTTTCAATAGGTGTTTTTGATTACAATATTGAAAATTAAAGTCTTTAAGCTACTCATTCTTCCTTATTCGACCTAATTTGCAGTTTTTCTGATAAAATGGAGTTGATTTCGCCTACTGGCAACTTGCAACTCGCAACCCGCAACTCAACAATGCTTTTTCCAAAAATCACCTTAAATTGTAAAGGTCAGTTATTGAGTTTAGAAAACCCCATTGTGATGGGCATTCTAAACGTTACGCCCGATTCTTTTTATGATGGGGGGCAATATACTGCCAATTCAGTCATTTTGCAACAAGCACAGAAAATGCTGACTGCTGGGGCAAAGGTAATTGATATTGGTGGGATGTC
>JBGCFJ010000740.1:0-9043 GCA_045106885.1 Saprospiraceae bacterium | reverse complement strand
TTCACCCATTCAAAAATACTACCATAGAGGTTATGGACATTGGTAAAGCCTTTTTTGCGTAGTTTCTCTCCTATTTTCTCACTTCGATAGCCTATCGAGCAATATAAGATTACCTTCCCATCTTTAGGAATATTAGTCAAGACCGAGTTTTCTAACTGATTGTATCCAATATATTGTGCATTAGGAATATGGCTAACCTCATATTCTTCCTTTTCTCTAGCATCCAAAATATATACTTTCTCCTTTGTTTCTTTTAAGGCTTGGACACTCATTGTTGGTACAGTGAAACTAATCGTTCGACTAATTTTTTGGTCAAATGCAGGATTAACAGTTTCTGGTCGTACCTCAGGTATTTGCGCACAACTAGTAATGGCAATTAACAAAAAAGAAAAATGGACTAATAAATTTTTCATGTAAAATTAATTGATGATTATCAATTTTTTTCGGGACTATCTCTAGATTACCAAACCTTTTCCGCTTTTCCTTCCTCGACCCACTGACTCCAATCTTTATCATAAGTATGCAATTGCTTCGTTTGTTTGCCATTTTTATCGACTATAGGAAAATCATTATTGACCCATTCAAAGATACTACCATACAGATTATGCACATTGGTAAACCCTTCTTGTCGCATTTTTTCTCCAATTTCCTCACTTCGATAACCAATAGAGCAATAAACAACTACTTTAGCGTCTTTTGGAATATCTTTTAAATTGTCCGTTGCCATTTTAGTATGTCCAATATATTTAGCATTGGGGATATGACTAACGTTATATTCTTGCTTTTCTCTGGCATCTAAAATATAAACTTTATCCATTTCTTCCTTTAGCGTAGTCACACTCATTGTTGGTACTGTAAAATGAATAGTACTACTTATTTTTTTGTCAAACTCAGGGTTAACAGTAAAAGATTTAATAACCGTTTCTTGACCATAACCTGAAAAACTAATCAACAAAAAGGAAAAATAGAGTAAATACTTTTTCATAAATTTTGATTTAGAAATACCTCATAAAATCCGACTAACCTAATATCCGAGATGCCCTCATCCGAGATAAAAAACATTCACATTAAGCCACATCCAATTGTTCTGGACCTTCCCCAACCCAATCTGAAATCCACATTTCTTCTTCACAAAGGGGAACTAATTGTTCTTCAATAAAAGGGCGAACTTCATGAATGATATTTTCTGGATACAATACATGTAAATTAGGCCCTGCATCCAAACTAAAATAAATGGGATGTTTAGTAGTAGCCCGATAATCTCGGATTAATTCAATCATTTTCAAGGAGTTCGGACGCATCAAAATATAAGATGGGTCAGAAGTCATCATTAACGCGTGTAAGGTTAAAGCTTCATTTTCCGCAATTGTACCAAATGTTTCCACATCTCCATTTTTCAAAACTTCTACCAATCGTTGCATTCGGTCATTAGCTTGTTGATATCTAGGGGCAGCATAAGCATTGCCTTCCATCAAAGCATGTCCTGCCCGACTGGAGACACTCTTTTCGCCCTTACTAGCAATTAAAATATCGTCGTGGAAGTTTTTATAAATATCGTGCATTTCCGTTTCAAAAGGAATCGCATATTCATTGGAAGACCCAACAATTGCAGGCGTTTCTCCCCAAGCTGCCATGCCGCCATAAATAGACCGACAAGCACTTCCTGAACCTAATCTCGCCACATAAGAGGCTTTTTTATCAAACAATGCATCATCTTGCAAAGTTTGAAACAATTCATCCTCTAGCGTACACAAACACAAAGCCAAAGCACTCATACTAGAAGCAGAAGAAGCAATTCCTGCCGAATGCGGAAAAGAATTGCCCGATTTTACCGTTAAATGCAATTGATTTAAAAAAGGAAAAATAGGTCGAATGCTTTCCAAGAATTTGACCATTTTAGCCCTAAAGGCTTCATTCTCTGCTCCATGAAAAGTGAAATCTAGAGAAATCCCATCTCCTTGGTCTGTTTTCGGCGCATAGTCCAAAATAGTTTGGGTAAACGCATTTTCTAAAGTGAAACTAATCGAAGGATTTCGTGGAAACTGGATACCATATTTACCCCAATATTTAATAATGGCTATATTGGAAGGACTTTTCCAGTTAATAGTTCCAGAAGGAGTAGCAGCATCTAAAATTAAAGCAGGATTGTCGAACATCGAAGCAGGAATGATTAAATTTAGGAAAGACGCAAATTTAAGGTTTTCTTTTGCCAGTTGCCAGTTGTGGGTTACCAGTTTCGAGTTACCAGTTGCCAGTTGTGGGTTACGGGTTGAGTTTGGTATCTATAGTAGCAGTAATCAACTACCATTGAAGAATAAACCTAATTTCTAAACCAATTCGCAAGGAATAAAGATTGTGTCCTTATTTTGTAGTAAAATTGATAGGAATAAATAAAAAATATCCTCAAACTGGCAACCCGCAACTGGTAACTCACAACCCGCAACCTGCAATCACTTCAAAGAATGAGAAATATCCAAATCATACAAAACGACATCCAAGATTTTATCTTCCCCAGGTTGGTATTTTTCTTTTAACCGATACCCATAAACTCGACTCAAAGTACTCCAATAACTAGCAGTAAAACCACCACGAAGGCTTTTCATCAAATCATAAAAACTAGTATCCAATTCTTTTTCAATCATTTCAATCAAAATCTTTCCTTGGGTTTTACTTAGATTTTTTAGGGGGTCAGTAAAATCTTTTTTGAGTTTTTTGTGGAGGCGTTTAATATGTTTTTTACGTTTTCGTTTGTTCATCGTTAGGGTGACTTGTTCCACTTCTCTAAAAATTTTAATCGCCTCAACTGCATAAGGATAAACTTTAGTCGCATATCGTTTATATTTTTGATAGCGAATATACTCATCAGGGGCATCAAAATTTCTAGGAACAGAGACAGAAACCCCTTCTAAATCAGAGACTAAAAGCGTATCATTCTCTGAATATTCCACACCAACAATCTGCCCATTGAGCTTATCTTTAACTACAGGTAAGCTGTCCTGTCCTACTAAATTAATGGTAAATACTAAGCTCAATAAAAGCCATAAAATAGGTCGAAAATTTAAGGTCATTAACTGTATTTTCTTATAGAACGTTTTTGAATCCAATTTAAGTTTACGCAATCGGGTTATTCTTTTGTTAAAGATGTGGAAAGGCTGAATGGCTGAGGGGCAAAAAGGCTAAATAACGTGAGTTTTGGATAAGCAAAAGGTCTTCTAGCCCTTTGAGGTTTTTTTGAACCATTTTCTACGAATAGCATCGTTCTTTTTAATCTAAGCCTTTAATTTTAATCAAAAATCACGTTAAATAAGCCTATAACCTCTCCGCCCGTCCGCCTCTTTGCCTCTCCGCCTCTCCGCCTCCTAAAACAACTTCCCCTGAATAGCAAAACTCATAGGGTTCTCCAATCGCAATAATTCCTGTTTAATATCGACGCCACCACCAGAATAACCGACCATGTTCCCATCTTTGCCAATACACCGATGACAAGGCACGATAATAGCCACAGGATTATGCTTATTCGCTAAACCAACTGCTTGATAAGCTTGCGGGTTTTTAATCAATTTGGCAATTTGTCCATAAGAAATGGTATGACCATAAGGAACATCCAATAAAACCCGCCAAACTTTTTTATTGAACTCGGAAGCACCTTCCCAATCTAATTTTAAATCAAAAGTTGTCCGCCTACCCGCAAAATAGGCATTCAATTGTTGGGCACATTTTTGTAAAACCTTTGGTAAATCTTCCGTAATAGGTTCTTCATATTCTAAGCGATGGACAAGAGCAATTCCTTTTTCGCTACCAATAAGTTCAAAAAGTCCAAATTTTGTA
This sequence comes from Saprospiraceae bacterium, assembly GCA_045106885.1. Taxonomy (GTDB): domain Bacteria; phylum Bacteroidota; class Bacteroidia; order Chitinophagales; family Saprospiraceae; genus JAFMDF01. Next base: position 5,215 of record JBGCFJ010000740.1, on the reverse strand, counting down.
TAAATAACGGCTCGTTGTTTCATAATCTACCTGGTTAATGACGAATGACCAACCCAATACTAAAGATTGCTTTTCTAAAGTTATAGTTGTATGCTTTGTCAGGCGATAAAAATAAAGTGAGCCGTTTTGATTTTAGTTTAATTTATCAAAACACCGACCATAGGGAGGTTTTTGGTAAGTTAAACTAAAAGCTCAAAAAAATGATACATTTTATTTTCGCCCAATTACTTTGTGAAGCAATAAAGTTAAGGGATTTCTTTATTTTTGGCGACACATTATTCCTTCAATTATTCAATCGTAAAAATTAACCTTGAATTTACCCATAAAATTTGCTCGTCGTTATCTCTTTGCTAAGCGGTCAACCAATGCCATTAATATTATTTCAGGTATTACTGTTTTGGGTTTAGCCATTGGAACAGCAGCATTAATCATTGTGTTATCTGTATTTAATGGCCTTGGCGATTTAATCAAAAGTATGAGTAGTAGTTTTACCCCTGATGTAAAAGTAGCGCCTATGAGAGGTAAAGTTTTTGAACCAGACGAAGATAAATTATTAAAAATCGAAGCCTTGCCTGGAGTTGCGTATATTTCCAAAACATTAGAAGAAGTTGCTCTTTTTGAATACCGAAAAAACAACACTTTTGGCACTTTAAAAGGAGTGGATAATAATTTTCATAAAGTTACTGGTGTGGATTCTACTTTACAAGGAGAATATTTACTAGATAATGACCTCGCTAATTTTGCTATTTTAGGAAGAGGGATGCGCAATAAATTAGGGGTTAATATTGATAGCCCCGAAAATGTATTAAAAGTATACATGGCAAAGCGAAAAGGTTCTTTAACCAATCCCTTTCGAGAAAAAATGGCTGTTCCTAGAGGTGTTTTTAGTATTCAGCCAGAATACGATGAGAAGTATGTTTTGTCCTCTTTAGAATTTGCCCAGAGTTTGATGAATTATAAAGAAAAAGTTAGTTTTTTAGAAATAAAACTAAATCCAAGTATCGAACCAGCAGAAACCGTTACCCAAATACGCACCATTCTAGGAGCTGATTTTTCTGTTAAAGACCGATACCAACAAGATGAAAGTTTTAATAAAGTAATGAATGTTGAAAAGTTTATTACCGCTTCTGTAACAGGTTTAATTTTAGCCCTTTTTTCTTTCAATATGGTCGGTGCATTGTGGATGGTCGTGATGGATAAAAAGAAAGATATTTCCATTTTAAAATCAATGGGTGCGTCTGACAAACTCGTTCGAAATATCTTTTTAAACGAAGGCATTTTATTGACTTTAGTTGGTATGGGCGCAGGTTTTGCCCTAGCCTTATTACTTTATTTTTTACAAAAACAATTTGGTATTGTGCCTAGTCCTGGATTTATAGTAGAAGCCTATCCTATTCAAATTCGATTTTGGGATTTTGTGTGGACTGCTATAATTGTTTTTATTGTTGGATTAATTGCTTCGATTGGCCCTTCTTTGAAGGCGGCTAGTATTCCGGCTATTGTTCGGGAGGATTAGAATTAGAATAAATACCCAAAGAAGAATGAAAGTGAAATTTAAAATAGAAGAAATTATTAAAACTGGTAAAAAAAAGGACCTCATTTATGTTTTAGCAAAGTGTTTGGAACAAGAAAAGGATTTTACAATGACAGATAATGCTCGTTTAGGAGAGGTGCCAATAAACAATTCACTGACTCAACCTAGGGCGTTAAACAAAAATGGTCAACCACGTTTTGACCTATATATATTCAATATTCGCTACAAAAAAGATGTTAATCAGCTGACAAAAGGGCAAATAATAACTTTAATTCCATGAATAATAAGATGACCAAAAAAGAACTAAAAAATCAATACAAAGAATTAAAATTCCCGATGGGCGTATTTCAAATAAAAAATCAAGTGAACGGCAAGATTTTATTCAATAATAAGCAAGCAAGAAAAAAATAACTACTTACTTAATAAAGTCTCAACCCTATATTATTCAACTAAGCAAGTTGGACTATACTCGTCAAAAAACTCCGTTTGCTCTATGAACTCTATTCTTCTTTGGTGAAAAAATATAGTCTTTCAAGTACTTCACCTTACTGCCACTATTAACTGCTTGCTATCATTCAATCAACCCTCTATTCTTAACTGCCAACTCCAAAATTTCCTTCCCTTCTTCCTCTAATAAATAACCCTGCTGAACCAATTCGGCGGTTACTTTTTTATAAGCAGAATAATATACTTCAAAATTAGCATACCGCGCTTCAATAGACTTCCTTGGGTCTTTACTTTTTAACCGTTCTTTTTTAGTTTTTGGAAAGGGAATATAGCCACCAGTTAAACGCAATAACTCCCCTCCAGCACCCATTTTAGGCGTCCGTAAATTCCAACCTGTATAGGTGCCTGTTGGTACCGCTACGGCAGGTACTTTAAGCATGCCTAGTTCATTATTATCGGCATCTAATTTTGGGGAATAAATAGGATATTTTTTTTTTTTTTTTTTTGGATGTTGCGTGATAAATTTGGTCGTCGATAAATTAGCACCAAAATCGGCAGTATAAGCCTGTTGAATGACTTTGGGATAACTAATAGTTGGAATAGATTTCCAACCAACAGTGGCTGCTTCCCAATGAACTAAAGTTCCATCCTTAAAGTTAGGGTAAACACTTGGAGGCGGTGTTTTATCTGTTTTTATCCAATCATCTAAAGCAATGATTAAAGAACGCACAAAAGGAGCATAATTTGCATGATTGATAGCAATAGTGCCTGCTTTTTTGGTACTAGGCGTTCCTGTACCCGAACCATGCTGACCAATGATGCTATAGATGCGGACATTTTCGGGTAAGGTAGCATCAGTTGAAGTATTTACATTGATATGAGACAATGCTGCACACCGATGCCAATATTCCGCAGAAGATTGAATATGTATGATTTTTGGTACTACTTTTTTAGCTATTGCTCGCTTTAAAATACCATCTTTTTTAGGAGAAAATAAATCTATTGACTCCCCGTAATTAAACGGGAAAACATCGGCAGGAAAAAGATGACTTTCTCGCTGCGTACTAAATCGAGTAGGGGAGGCAAAACGATGATTAAAAAAGCCCATTCCTGCCCCCGCAACCATTGGAACTGCCCCATCAAATACTTTTCGACCTTGCTCATCTTCATTAAACCCTTCGTATAAAAACATTCGAATGGCTCGACCACTTTGCGAAATACCAAAACTGATAGTACGGTCAATAAATGGTTGATTATTAAAATCTAAAAGAGGATTCTTACCTGTTTTTTCATAACGTAAAAAAGAAATAATGTCTCTAATACCGACAAAACCAAGTCCTTGAACAATCGGATTTTTAGCTTCATAAATTAATTCATAAATATAATTGGCTTCAAAACTATCTGTCAAAATTAATTCCACTTCAGGCAATCCATCTCTCTCACAAGTATACGCCGACCAACTACTTTCTATATAAAATTTATCGCTTGGAATAACTTGTCTAGGGTCAGATACCCGCATTCTTTTAGTCAAAGTAGCTAGTTTATGTCCTTTTCCTGTGGGTTCGTAAGCACCATGTCCACCACCATTAACGTTCAGTCGATTTTTCCCTTTTTGTCCAATAATTTCTACTCGAATATTGCCTGTTAAAGTGGTTTGATTATCGCCATAAGCGATAGGCGCATACAGCCTTAATTTATTAGGATTGGGCAATAATTCGCCTATCCAACCAGTAGAAACAAAAACAAAACCTCTAGAAAAAAGGGCATTGGTTTCGGCATCTACATAAGGCAAAAGCATTCCCCCTCGATTATTAAATTCATAAATCAAACTACCATTAATTTTGCTCTTATCGGTAGGAATAATAAGAGTAATATCGGTAGAAAAATGGACCATTCCTTTTTCATCTCTAGGCGCTAATTTTACATCAACAACCGTTTGATTAATCGCTGCCAAAGGGTCAATTTCAAAGTAGGCTTTACCTTTTAAAAGGTCATAAGTACCAATATTGTCAAATTTTTTACCATTTTGGTAAAGGCCAGTACTTTGAATATCAATATGAGTAACTTTTGCTTGGAGGGAGGCACATAAACAGACAAAGCTGTATAGCAGAAAAATAGGTATTAATCGCATTGTTTTAGTCTCGTAGGTATTACTTAATGATGAACTATAAATGATGAATGATAAATTCGTTAAATGTACACCTTGTCAGAAAAAAGAGAATTATTGGATAGAGCGTTACTAACGCTGGAAAAATAACTCCGATTAAAATACGGAGCAGGCTTTGAACAACTTTAATTCGTGGGGGTAATAAATTCGTGGTGAATTAAATACTAAATGTCCAACTTATTTTTTATCCGTTACTTAGACTTTATTCTGGAAGCACTTTCTATACGATTTATTTTTTGAATAAACACTATTGTTTTAGTATCCAATCAATTCATCGTTTATCATTTATCGTTCATCGTTTGAATAAATTCATCGTTTGTTCCTTGGTAAAGATACCATTAAATCCAAAACCTATTAACCTAACAACTGAAGATATTCGTCAGGAATAGACAAACCTTGGAAAAAGCCAGTGAATCCTGCTAAAATCAATAAACCAACAATAGCACCAACAGCGATTATCAATTTAGCATGTTTATTAGCAGATACGTTCCAACCCAATGCTGTCACTCTTTGTCGATGAATGCAAGCAACATGAGCAAAAAAAGCAAAAATACCTAGGAAATAATAAGGTACATAAAATAAAAGCATAGGAAAAAGATTGACGACCATTGCGCCAAACCAGAAATTAGTATCTACCTCAAAATAATATCGGCCTACAAAAATAGCTATTGGGTGAATGGTTAAAAAGAAGCCGAGGTATAAACCTGAATAGATATGCAATCGGTCGAATCCATTTTGTAAGTTTTTCTTTTTGTTTCGAAAAAGGCTAATACCTGCGATAATCTGAGTAATACAAGCGCCTATTAACAAAGTCTCAAAAAGAATATTTCGATAAATTACCCTCACGATATCCATCACCTCAATATGTTGCTCTGGGCTGATTAATGCAAATAGATGATTGCCAAAATGAAGGAAAATAAAAACACTAAGTGACGAGGTAGAAATAAAGTGTGCCAGAGTACGCAGTTATTTTTTCTTCTAAGGATTCTTTAAAAACCGCATATAGCCTTTGCTACATAAGGCTTTTTCAAGATTTCTTAGAAGGAAATAAGAACAAGTAATGTGGC
>JBGCFJ010000074.1:0-6148 GCA_045106885.1 Saprospiraceae bacterium | reverse complement strand
TCAATAATGATATTTTATACCTCAAAGGCTATGAGTTATTCCCTTTTGAAAATTGAAAATTATAAATTGAAAATTGAAAATTGAAAATTGTCAAAAAGGGCGTTTTCCATTTTTATAAGAAAACCCTTATTCTTGTTACACTACTTACTTTCATTAAGGTAGTAATGACAAACTATACTCGTCAAAAAAACTCCGTTTTCTCCATGTCCTCCATCCCTCTGTGGTAAAAACAACCTTTTGAGTACTTACCAATTTATTCACGTCTAACTTGATACCTATACTCTTTTACTCTAATTGTTTCTCCCGATAATTTCGATAAGCCCGTGCTGCCAGCACCAATAAAAAAGCAAAAGCTAAAATCCCTACGAAAGCATATAAAAAATTTAAGGTATTTCGATAAACAGCTAATAAAGCAATACTTAGTAGAAATAAAGTAGGCAGTTCATTCCAGAGCCGAAATTGAAAAGACGTAAAGTAACCTTCCCCATTCTCTAATTTTTGAATCACTTTTTTAGCATGTAAATGATAGGCGAGCAAAGCAAAAAGTAGTACTAATTTTACCTGCATCCAAGTTTGCGTTTTTAGCCATTCTAATCCATATAAATAAAGCATTGCTAACCCGCAAGACCAAGTAATCATCATCCCTGGATTGCAAATAATCTTATATACTCGCCATTGCATCGCATTAAATTCTTTGATTAGAATACTTTTTTCTGGCTCTGGTCGATTCATCGCTTCGGTGTGGTATACAAAAATGCGCACTAGATAAAAAAGTCCTGCAAACCAAGAGACGAAACCAAAAACGTGCAATGCTTTAAATAGTGGTAGTAATGACATATCCATTTTTTATCAACAAAACTATATTTTTTCTGGATAGTAGCGGATTTTTGCCATACATTTTTTGGTCATTTTTGCTAGATGAACGAGCGATTCCGTAGGATGAATGTCCTGTGGATGAGCAAACGCCGTTTGTGAACCGTTTACGGGTGGGAAGGCAAGCGAGTGAACCGCAAAGCGGGTGGGATGGTTATCACGGATAAGGTGCATCACGGATAGGAGGCTGTTAAGTTCAGCGTGTGCTGGTTAGGGCTTGTAGCCCAAAACCACTATCTGTTCGCCTCTGGCGAGTTTTTAGTGAGCATAATTAGAGGGGCAGCTAAAAGATTGATATTGGAAAATAATTAAATATTTCTCTTGTTCGTCAAATCCGTTGCCTTCATTTATCCGTTGGTAGAAAATAGACCAACGCATGAATGAAGGCAAGGGATAATTATTAATTTTTCACCTGACTATCTAATTGCCAAGCCTGCACTGATTCATTGGTTAGGCAAGAAAAATAGTGGTATCGGATTGCAAATCTTAATCAACAGCACTTGAGTTTCTGTAAATATAAAAGGCGATATAACATTGGTTATATCGCCTTTCTTGATTTATAAAATGATGGTCATAGTTGCTAAATACCGTTAACCGTGTACCGTCAACCGTGAACCGTTTCCTTAATTCAAAGAAAACCGCACCGTCAAACCACCTCGAACATTGGTTTGTCCAATAGAACCACCCAATAATGTTTTTGGAATATCTTTACTGAAATCTACAAATAATCGAAGATTTAATTGACTATTGACCGTGTAATCAATTGAAGGAGATACTTTGATTTGTGTAGACCCTCTAGTTGGTACAGGTGCTTTTAATTCATCTAAAGTATGCTTGATAGTTACATCGTCTCTAAAAGAGAAATCAAACTTAATATTTAAGTCGTTTGCTTGGGATTGTCCCTGACCTTGTCTTCCTCCACCTGGTAAAGCACTAGGTGGTTCTTGCTCTCCTTTTTTACCTTTCTTTTTCTTTTTAGGAGCCCCAAATTGTAAGAATGGAATACTCACATCTTTTAGTCGATGCCCAAAACTAACGACATATTCAGTGGTATTCTCTTCATCCAATTCGCCATTCAATAAAGAGAAAGATAATCTTCTTGATTTTTTGAAATCCAATCGCATATTCATACCATTCTTCATCCGCATATCCAATCCTAGTAATGGTGTAAAGGCTTCGTCAATTACAATTGCTGGAATTTCAAATCGAGCATAATAATTATTGGTTTGTGAATTAATATTACTCAAACCTAATGGATTAACCGCATCGTATTGGAAATTTGTGTTAAAAGAATTGATGGTTAAGGTAGATTTATAGCCGTGTGTAATACTTACATTTTGGAAAATTTCACTTAACCCTTTCACTTTAGCTAGACCATTATAGGTCAATCGCCAATTTGGTTTAGGGATAATATTTTGGAATTTTCGAGCATCTCTATACAATTCAGTTGTATTTGGATTTTGACCTGTATAAGCTGCTAAAAATGCAGGAATTAAGACTTCTTGATGTGTCTGTCCATAACCAAATCTAAAGCCACTATCATCGGTCGTATGTGCCAAGCCTGTATTATCTAAACGGGCAGAAATAATTTCTCTGTATTCTTCAAAAGTCGCAAAAAGACCGTCTAAATCTTTTTCAAATAGCGTATTCAAGGCAAAATAAGAAACCGATAGAGAACCAATATCTCGTTCATTAATATGGTCAATTCTAGATTCATATCCTGGTTCTAGTCTTTGTACAAAAGAAGTAGAATCTTTAAAGAATTCACTATGATTTTCTTGATAATTTCTATTGGCTTCTATTTCTATTCTAAAATCTTTGACGGGTTCTAAAGTTATTCTAGCATCAACAGACTGTTGATAATCTTTGATAACTTGTTGGTTTAGGAATACATTATTCGTAATCCACGGATTTTGAAAGCCATTCGCTTTATCGGACGCTCTATCGAACCAAGCATCATTAGGAGAAACGCCTAGTACGTAATCCCAACCTGGAGAAGAAAAATCATTTTGACCAAATAATTGAGATTGTGGCATAAAACCGGGTATAACCGAACCATAAGATTCTGAGTAATTTAGTCTTGCCTTTTTCAACAATAATAAAGGTCGAATGAGTGCTTTTTCAGCGGCAGAAATCTCTCTTTCTTTTTTCTCTTTCTTTTCTTTCTTCTTTTTGCCGTCTTTTTCTTCCTCACCGTCCTTTTTCTTTTTAGTAGGCTTCTTTTTCGTCTTTCTTTTTCTACCGCCTTTTCCGTTGATTTCTTTGAGGTATTTAGACTTATTATACAATTTATCGAAATTGATGTCTAAATTAACCTGACGATTAGAGCTATTCTGAATGACATTACCTAAAGAATCTGCATTAATAGCAGAGCGACTCCAATCATAAGTTGCGCTATACTGCCCTTTTAAAGTAATGAAATCTAGGAAAGGGAAATTTTTCAATGGCACATTGATACTCGCATTGATATTATGGTAATAATTTTTATTACGCCCAAAATTTCTAATGTTTTCTCGGATATAATCTCGATTTGTCCCATCATAGCGTTCGCCAAAGGGGGTCGTTCCTTCTGTATCTAATTCATCAATTACGCCCTGATTTTCTGCTCGATAATTTAATTTTAAGGCTTTCATAATGTCCCATTTGACATCATAATTTCTAGTCCATAAAAATTTCCGAATATAATAAGTATTAAAGGCTTCTTCTACAAACCGATAAGTGGTTGCTTGTTGATGTCTGTCTAATAAAGTATTGAAGGTAAAGGAATTAGGGAGTGGATTTAAATTCAACTCCTTGATGAATTTTAAGTTTTTATTCTTAACCTTTTTAAACGGTTGAATATACTTTGGTCGCCAAGAGAAACTATAGTCTAAGCCTCCCCGATGATTATCGGTTTGGTCATTCTGAATCAAAGCATTTCTATTAATCGTCTTAGTATGATTATACGAAGCACTAAAATTGGAAACATCCCAAGGCATTGGTTTGGAATCTCCAGTGCGTTCTTTTCGGACATTACTAAAGTTGATGGTACTAATCGAATTATATTCTTGTGCCTGATCCTTAATCGAATCCTTAATGGCAGCAGGTGCTGCATCTAGTTTTTCCTTTAATGGAATGTCTAAATCGTAAGGGTCGTATTCTGGCGTATAAGTCGTTACAGAATGCTGTGCATAAAACGGTATTTTTATACCTGTTTTTTCTGGTAAAAATTTACCTAATTCTAAATTAGTAGATAAATCGTATTGTAGATACCGCTCTCTTGCTCGCTCATTTACTTTATCTTCTAATTGCCCCCAACCAATGGTACTAAAATTACCTGCTACCGTTGCGTTTCCTAAATCGGCTAATTGTACATCCATTCTAGCCAAACCAGCTGAACCACCACCTTCATCAAATCCACTTAACCGCAATTCATTTAGCCATACTTCGGTACAAATCGGCGCACCATTATCTCTTTTATTTCTAATCCCAATCATAATGCCTTTCACTAAGCCTAGATTCGGATTACCTAAAACCGTTATTTTTGCGCCTGCTTGTCCTCCTGCAACTGTAAATGGTACATTAATATTTGCATTGACATCGCTATTTCTCAATTGCTTGATGGCAATAAAAGAATCCAAGGCGATGTCTATTTGATTTTCTGGTAACCAAACTTCATTGACATATCCTTCATTTAATTGATTGGCGCCACCACCTGTAATCGTCGGTAAATTAGCCGCATTGGACATGGTCAATGGTAGCTCATATTCATAATAGTTTTCTTCATAATCACTACCTAATCGCATGAATAACTGGACCTCTCCAGGTTCATATAAGGCTTCTCCATCTATATCTTCCGCATGGACGAACATTTTAAGTCGCTCATAGACCCGCATATCTACATCCAATGGTTTGAATAATGCTCTGGCATCCCCATCCGCTAAATCGCAGACACTAATGGATAAGGATTGCTCATTTTGTAAAGCATTAGGGAAATTACCTAAGGAATTTTCTCTAACAATTCTTGGAGGCAGGACATAAGCAAATGGCTCTCTTTTTCCATTTTCATTAATGTTAACCGTATTAATGTCAAAGTCAGCAGCTAATGGCGGGTTTGTTGGAATACCAAATAAAGTTCCTAATTCTCTCGTATATCTTCTCCAACGGTTACTAATTAATTCTAATCTAGCAAAACGGAAAGTTCTTGGTGAAGCAAAACCCGTCATATACATTCTAATAAAACGAATGGCTCGGAAATCGCTAATACCACCAACTGACCCTGTAGGTTGAGCTAATGGAATTTTGAAACGATACCAATTGGCATCTACGCCACCAAAAGTTCTACCTGGTTCTACATCTGTAATAAATTCGTTTAATTCAATGCCACCAAAACCATCTCCCTCTACAGGAATACGATATTCAAAATAAGCTTCCGTTTCATTTAAACTGTTATTTCTATCTAAATCCTCATCATCTGGATTTCCTCTATTACTTTCTGAGCTAATTCCATTGGTTTGACCAACTGTATTTTGGTCGTTTTGATCTCTAGAGTTACCTTGCGTCCCATTAAAATTTTCATACCTTTCTCTAACTGGGGTGTCTCTTGGGTAATCTCTATGGTGCGTAAAGTTATCATTGGATACATCATCCAATAATTCGGTTAAGGCATCTGGATTTAAATTACCTGCTGTTGCTGCATCTTCTAATGCACTGACATAATCACTATAGTGTTCTCTTTCTCCATCATCATCAAAGCCATCAAACCCTAAATCTTGCTCATTTCGAGAGCCACCTTCTCTATTAAAACTACGGACTCTATTTACTAATCTTGGCACTCGACCCCAATTAGTGGTAGCGACTAATTGTTCTTCGACATTATCACAGGAATCTCTTTGACTTCTAGCATTTTCTGCATCTTGTGTGGTATTTAAGCCATTCTCATAAAATCGTTTGGAATCCCTCAATAAATCCTCTGATACATTACCTAAGTTAAAGACGATTTCTCCGCCGCCACCTTGGTTCTCGATAAAAGGACTCAGCATCCAAAATTCTATAAATTCTACATTGGCAGATTGAAAATCTGTATTGTTTTGGATGGCTTGAGTGATTCCTGCCCATCTACTCTCCGGATCTCTTAATTTACCATTGGGAGACATTCCCGCAGAAAATTGTGTGCCATTAGGTGTCTCAAAATTATAAGGCCCTTTTTCTGTTGGGTCATAAAAAACGTCTAGTAATCGCTCTGAATTATTTCCTAAACCTGTATTAAAGGATTGTTCATTTTCAAAAATTTCTG
>JBGCFJ010000739.1:0-5339 GCA_045106885.1 Saprospiraceae bacterium | reverse complement strand
TTAATGCTGATTTTTTCAAAAAAGAACGAATAACTCGCAACATAATAATTTACTTCAAAAGTTTTTGTTCCTCTCGGAATTCTATTACTTTGTTGCTGGTTTATAAATGGGGTGGCGCAATATGCATCAAATTTAAGCTTTTTTCTCTTTTTTTGAAGAGAAATTTGCTGGAATCATATTGAAAGGTACTTTTTACTAAAAGATTATGGCTAAATACGACTAAAAATACTATGAAATTAGGCCTATCAGCGAAATTACAAGTCAAGTTGTCAAAGGTGTTTTGGATAACCTTGCTATGGACCATCTTCGGTGTGCTGGAGGTTTTGTATATTCATGTCTTGTCTTTTGATTTTCCACCCTTCAAAGCCTTAGCGACTTATAGTTTTCAAGATTTATTATTGGCTAACCTCATAGCTGTATTTATTGGAGGCTTGATTGCTGGTTGTATTTTAGTGTTTATTTTAAGAGGAAGGTTTAGGGATTCTTCTTTTATGATGTCCGTTTTTTTGAATACGTTGATTTTATTCTTAATTTTATTATTGGTTATTGGTATCGGAACAGGCATTTATAACGGTTATCAATTCAATGTTCCTTTCTTTAGTCATCAAACGTTTACGAGAGTTATTAAATCTTTTCTAAGTTATTTTTTCTTGTCCAAATTAATCCTCTGGTTAATTGTCATTTTTATTACCAATTTATTTTTGGATGTCAATGATAAATATGGGGTAGGGGTTTTGCGACAATTAATTATGGGCAAATACCATCATCCAAGAGAAGAAGAACGCATATTTATGTTCTTGGACATGAAAGGGTCAACAGGCATTGCAGAGCGAATTGGGCATATCAAATTTTTTGAATTACTACATGATTTTTTTCGAGATATAACCGACCCTATTCTCTTTACGAATGGAAATATTTATCAATATATTGGAGATGAAGTCATTATTGTTTGGAAAATTCCTACGGGGGTTAAAAATGCGAATTGTATTCGTTGTTTTTATAATATTAGAGAGACAATTTCTAGAAATGCCGCCGAGTACATGGAAAAATATGGCGTTATTCCTGACTTTAAAGCAGGCATTCATTGTGGAAAAGTGACCATTGGAGAAATGGGGGTATTAAAACGAGATATTGTCTTTTCTGGCGATGTGCTAAATACAACGGCTAGAATACAATCTATGTGTAACGAATTCGGTGTTAAATTATTAATGTCTAAAAGATTATTAGATAAAATAGGTATGGCACCGAACCGAATAGATACTAAAAAAATAGGCAATATTTCCTTAAAAGGCAAAAAGAAAAAAGTAGTCTTATATACTATCGAGGAGGAGCAAACACGGGTTTAGTCCTCACTTTAGTAGATTTTTTAGCCACTTGCCTTCTACCGTTTTCATACGTAATTAAAGTGGCAGTAGGGTAGCGATTTAATAGGCTCTCTTCCAAAAAGGTTTCGGCTACTTTTTTATCATTAAAACTTCCTAATAGATAACTATAAAGCCCATTTTTTTTACGTTCTAGTACAATATTTCCATGTTGACTAAAGATTTTATGGCTGGCTGGTAAAGCAGATAAAGAAGTGAAAAATTCAATTTTGTAGCCGTTATAATTAGTTGGAATCGTTTGAGTTCTCGGATTATTTTGAGCAACCGCTACCATTGTTTCTCCAAATTTAGGCTCAGACAGAATCACCTTATCCACCGAGTTTTGGTCATAGGGATTGGGTAAATCTTCATTAATTTTTGGACCAGAGTTTTGAATTGAAGGGTCTACCTTGGCGGTAGGTTGATAATTGGTTAGCATAGGATATAATTTCTTTGATTCATCCTCTGATGCATCTACATAATTTTCATCTGCCAATCTTGTTGCATTAGTAATTTGTGCATAAACATCATCTTGATGGACCAAATTTGCCAAAGCAACACCATCAGGATTAACACTAGCCGTGATTTTTTTGGTATCAATCCCATATTCTGTGACCGCTTGGACTATTTCTGGAGAAGAAAGTTGTGGAGATTTATCGACTAAATGATTTGGGCGGCGAAACATTTTAATCTTGGCATAGACCTTTTGGGGCTGATTCGTTGATTTTACGGCAACATTTATTTGCTGAGAAAGAAACCCTTTTTTATGGGCTTGAATAAGATAGGTTTCGCCAACGGAAAGGATAACTGTAAATAAACCTTCGTCATTGGTCGCAGTACTTGTAATAAAATTATTAGTGCTTTTTTGAGTTATCTGAATAGCTACATCTGATAAATAGCCTCGATTTCCGTCTTCAAAAACATAAGCTTCAAGCGTTTTGTTTTGAGCAAAGAGGAAACTACTAGTCAATAAGAGGAAAATATTTATGAAGAAGCATCCAATATTTGTTTGTCTCATAATACTTATGGTGTATTTTTGCCCGATTATACAAAAATGGTTGATAAATTGATGTATGATTAGTTAATTTTAAAGTGTTTAAATGCGAAATCTCAATAATCAAAATCAATAAATTTTATCCATATTGTATGGAACGAACAATTTTTTGAGGTGAATTAGCCAAATTGTTTAAATCTAAAATGACAGATGGAGTAGTTTATTTTGCACTAAAACCATCAGTAGTTGAATCAAAAATAAGGGAATCTTATTAAAAAAAGAAACTTTAAGTAAAAGAAAAGAGACTCGTTAGGCGGAAAGCAGTCTTAAAAGTAGCTAGTAAAACAGCAAGTGCTAAATCTGTGAAGAAATAACATGCATGTTGAAAGCAATTCTAGCATAAAATAATTAGTAATCAATCAGTTGAGGCCATGCGAAACCGTGAACCGTGTGCCATAAACCGTAAACCGAACAAAATTAAATGGGTTTAAAAATAATCTTCTTAGGAACACCAGAATTTGCCGTGCCATCTTTAAAAATATTAATTGAACATGGTTATGATGTGGTGGGGGTGATTACCGCAACCGACAAGCTAGGTGGCAGAGGGAAGAAAAAGCTAATTCAATCAGCTGTTAAAAAATATGCAGTAGAACAGGGATTAAAAGTATTGCAGCCTAAAAATTTAAAAAACCCTGAATTTGTCGAAGAGGTACGAGCTTTGGGAGCAGATTTACAAGTAGTTGTGGCATTTAGAATGTTGCCAAGAGTTATATGGGATATGCCGAGATTGGGAACGATGAACTTACACGGTTCCTTATTGCCTAAATATAGAGGAGCTGCACCTATTAACTGGGCGGTCATCAAGGGAGAAAAAGAAACAGGCGTCACTACTTTTCTATTAAAACAAAAAATTGATACAGGAGACGTTTTACAACAGAAATCGTTGCCGATTGGTGAAAATGAAACGACTGGTGAAGTCTATAATCGGATGATGGAAATGGGGGCTGGCGTTTTATTGGAATCCGTAAAGGTTTTAGAAAGTGGGGATTATAAACTTTTACCCCAAAACGATGCAATTGCGACCAAAGCACCCAAAGTGTTTCATGATACCTCTGAAGTAGATTTTATTCAACCTACCCAAAAAGTACATGATTTTATTAGAGGTTTAAGTCCATATCCTACCGCTTGGACAATGTTAAACGATAAAAAACTGAAAATTTTCCGTAGTAAAAAAGAATTAATTGACCATGACGAAGAACCTGGCAAATTCTTTTCGGATAATAAAAAATACCTAAAAGTAAGTACTATTGATGGCTATGTACATTTGGAAGAATTACAACTAGCGGGTAAAAAACGGATGGAAGTCAAGGCTTTTTTAAATGGTTATAAACTAGAACTTACTGAAAGCTAAGTAGTCCGTCAAGATGATAGTGTCGGGTTGTATTTGGATGAATTTTGAAGTTGTACTAGGCAAAAAACGCAGACATAGCCTTTGCTATGGCGAGTATTTTAACGACGTACAGCTTTAAAAGTCGCCAAATTACCCGACAATATTAACTGGACTGACTACTAAGTACCAATGCACAATTATGATTAATTTTCAGCGGATGGGATACTATAGTTTCCCTGAAAATTTAAACTATTCCCGTTCCACCTTTAAAGTGGTCTGTTTTGAAATGACTTAGGCAAAGTGGAGAAAATAATTAGCCAGTTAGACCAGTCAATTTTTCTTCTAAGGAATTCAAAAAATGCTTGCATAATGGATTTTGGAAGCATTTTTTGAGTTTCTTAGAAGGGAAAAAGGCGGTATAAATGGTTGATTATTTCTGCCACTTTGCCTTAATTCTCTGATTATTAAGCATTAGCCATTTTTTATAACCGACCAGTTTTATGACGGAAAGGGAATGATTATGAGTTCGTACTTAGAAGCGAATAAAACTTAGAATAGCGGATTATAGCAATAAATCTATAGTTAGGAGTTGAAATTGGTACGCTCGTTACAATTTTCTTTAGTACCTTTGCCTTTCTAATCATCAACATTGAACAAAGTTTACTTTCGAGTAGAAAATTGAAACACTTGAAAAAATATATTCAAAGCTTACGTAGTTTCCGAAAATTTCACCGATATACTGGTTTACTTTTAGCGGTTTTACTGCTAATTAGTGCTGTGACTGGTATCTTACTTTCCTTAAAAAAAGATGTTGATATCATTCAACCACCTACTCAAAAAGGGCTTAGTAAAGATTTGACGACTTGGAAATCAGTCGCTGAATTATCTACCCTAGCCACTACCGCATTTTACGAAAAGTATCCTGACCAAAAAGAAAATAAAATTGACCGCCTCGATGTTAGACCTTCCAAAGGTATTGCCAAAGTATTATTTAAAGAGGGCAATTGGGAAGTACAAATTGATGGTACTTCTGGTGAGGTAAAGTCGATTGCTAAACGCTATTCCGATTGGATAGAAAGCTTACATGATGGGTCTATTATCAGTGACCTTTTTAAGCTCATTTCTATGAATGTTTTAGGCATAGGAGTCTTGTTTTTAATAGGAACAGGCATTTGGTTGTGGTATGGCCCTAAGGTGATACGAGAGATGAAACGGTAGGCAATTTTCAATGTTCAATGTTCAAAACACAATAACTCGTAAGAGATAGTTAGTCTACTGTTCTTTTCCTTCCTTGATTTAATCTTATAAATACGCACATACGCCTATTGAAAATTGTGAACTGAAAATTTTAAAGTAAATATAGAAATTCCTTCCTCCGTCAAATATGAAATTGACGCCGAGATGAAATACGGTGGAATTGAATATCCAGAATCTGCTTTTGAAAGTAATTATTAGGGATGAGGCAATAAATAACCTACCAGAAATGACGAGGTTATTTTTTCTTTTAGCAAGGCAAAATTATTCAGCATAGCCGTAGCTACGTTGAATAATTTTAACGCAGCTAAAAGGAAAAAGAATCCGTCAGGCTGGTAGG
>JBGCFJ010000738.1:0-4438 GCA_045106885.1 Saprospiraceae bacterium | reverse complement strand
CTATTCAGTTCCCTCTGCATAGCAACTGCTAACTTATTAGCAGGTTGTTATTTGCGAATAAGTGTTCCAATTATCACCTTTCTTTGTTTACTTAGTTCCCTGCATTTTCAAAAAAATTATAAATATGAAATGGCAAAATTTCTAGCCATTATATTTCCTTTTTTTTTTTCTTTATGCTCCACCATTTTATTTGGCCCTTTAGCTAATACTCAATTTTATCTAGGTGCTACCTTGGTATTAGCTATTATACTTTTTTTTGTTTTTAAACCGCATATTTTTATTTTTGGAATTCATTTTATAGCTATTATTAGTATAAGGTATTGGACACTTAATCATTCTCCGTTATTTGAAAATCAAGATGCTTTATATCTAAGTTATTTCCATTTAGTCTTTATTGCTTTTTGTATTTATCTCACTTTGACGCAGTTCAAAGTACATTATCATAAATACGAAGAAAAGGTAAATGAATTATTCCGTTCCGTTCAAGACCAGTCTACTGCACTAAAACAGCAAAATAGGCAAATTGAACAGCAAACTATGAAACTTCAAGAAATCAACGGCTCTCTACAAAAAGAAATGAAAGAAAAAGAGGAGATACAAAGATTATTACTTAACTCTAATGAAGAATTAGAACGGTTTGCTTATGTCGCCTCTCATGATTTAAAAGAGCCATTACGAACCATAGGTAGTTTCACTCAAATACTTCATCGACAATTAGGTAATGAATCCGATGAAGAAACTAAAGAGTATTTTCATTTTGTGATAGATGGGGTCAAAAGAATGTCTGTTTTATTGGATGATTTATTAGCCTTATCTCGCTTAAATAGAGAATTCAGAACTTCTCCAATCAATTTAAGCAACTTAGTGGAGGTCATTAATTTAAATTTACGGAATCTGATTTCTAAAAATGAGGGGCAATTAATTATTGGTGATTTACCAAACATTATTGGCAATAAAACTCAAATCTCCCAACTATTCCAGAACTTAATTTCTAACGGTTTTAAATTCAAAGGAGACAAACCCTCTATTGTAGCAATAAGCAGTAGAGAATTAGACAAGCATTATGAATTTCAAATAAAGGATAATGGAATAGGTATTTCTCCGAAATATCAAGAACAAATATTCATTATATTCAAACGACTACACACTAGAGACAAATACGAAGGAACAGGTATTGGTCTAGCTATCTGTAAAAAAGTAGTCAAGAATCATGGTGGGAAAATTTGGTTAGAATCTGAGGAAGGAGCAGGTACAACTATCTTTTTTACAATTGAAAAAACTAAAGTCGTAGAAAAACCACAAAAAAACAAACGAAGTTTAATCGAGGCACAATAAGCACATTTTAAGAAAAAATATTAGTTTTACCCGTCTTGATTAATAACAGCTCTATTTTTTCTTACATGATGATTAAACATTGGCTATCTGCCATTCGTCTCCGCACCTTACCATTAGCCGTCGCCAGCATCGGCATGGGCAGTTTTTTGGCTGCTAAAGATGGCGTATTTGATAAAAAAGTTTTTTGCTTAGCTGCCTTAACGGCTATTTGCTTACAAATCTTATCCAATCTAGCCAATGATTATGGCGATACCATACATGGTGCAGATAGTGCAGAAAGAGCAGGGCCTAAACGAGCAGTTCAAACAGGTGCTATTAGTAAAAAAGCGATGAAAAACGCCATGATTTTGTTAAGTGTTTTATCGCTTATTTCTGGTATCATTTTACTTACCTATGCCATCAATACCAAACAAGATTTCTTCGTCTTCTTAGGAATCGGCATTGCAGCTATTGTATCAGCTATTACTTATACAAGTGGTGCATTTCCTTATGGTTATAGAGGTTTAGGTGATTTATTTGTCTTGATTTTTTTTGGCTGGGTCGCTACATTAGCCACTTATTATTTACATGAGCCTACTTTTAATCCGCTACATATTCTGCCCGCAACTGCACTTGGCTTTTTAACCGTAGGGGTAATCAATGTCAATAATGTTAGAGATATTGAGTCTGATAAATTGGCAGGTAAATATTCCATTCCTGTCAGAATTGGTCGCAAGAATGCGGTGATTTATCATTGGTTTTTATTAATTACTGCTTTAGTGTTAACCACTCTATTTGTCTTACAAGATTTTCGAGGTTGGCAACAATTTTTATTCTTACTAAGTATTCCATTTTTATGGATAAATGGTCGAGCCGTCCAAACCAAAACGGTTGCCATGGAACTTGACCCTTATTTAAAGCAAATGGCTATTGCTACAGTTATATTTGTTTTAACTTTTGGGATTGGGCAGTTGTTGATTTAGGACTATAGAAACACAAAGATAGAGCGGCAATAAGCTGTTTTATAATTTCGACAACGGATAATTAAAGGACAACGGATTTTAAAATGTTCAAGACAAATTATCAAAAATTAAATTAGCTATTTTTTACCTAGTTGTTCTTTCTATTGGTCTTACTGAAAAAAGGTGTCGGACACTTTGATTTAATAAAATACAGATGTTTTTATTATTAAAATCGAATCATTTACATATCATAATTGTCCGACACCTGTTCCAAAATCGACCTTTTTTCAGTAGAACCTTCTATTAATCAACTATAATTAAAAAATCCGTGGGGATAAAACAAAACAACATGAAATTAACAAGCATTCCAACCTTTCAAGAAATAGAAAAAGTACACGCACGTATCAAACCATATATCAATCAAACGCCTGTAATGAGTTCCAGCGCCATCAATAAAATGAGTGGTGCAGAAATCTATTTCAAATGTGAAAATTTTCAAAAGATTGGCGCCTTTAAAATGAGAGGGGCAGCCAATGCCATTTTAGCCCTGACAGATGAAGAAAGAGCTAAAGGAGTTGCCACCCATTCTTCTGGTAATCATGCCCAAGCAGTTGCCTTGTCTGCCAAAAATCATGGAGTGCCTGCCTATATTGTCATGCCCGAAAATGCACCGAGTATTAAAAGAGCTGCCACAGCGGGTTATGGTGCAGAAATTATCACCTGCGCCCCTACCCTAGAAGCCAGAGAAAGTACCTTAGAAAAAGTGGTCGCCAGAACAGGCGCTACTTTTTTACATCCTTATAATAATTATGATGTGATTGCTGGACAGGCTACTTGTGCTAAAGAACTCATTGAAGAAATTCCTGATTTAGCAGTAGTGATGGCACCAGTCGGTGGTGGTGGGTTAATGAGTGGAACGGCTATTAGTACCAAAACCTTATTGCCGAATGCTCAAATTATTGGCGCTGAACCCAAATGGGCAGATGATGCTTATCGGTCTTTCAAAAGTGGGTCAATGCAATATAATACGAGAGTCGATACAATTGCAGATGGTTTGCGAACCAATTTAGGGCCGCTTACTTTTGAAATTGTCACTCAATTAGTTAATGATATTATCACCGTTTCGGAAGAAGAAATTGTCGCTGCTATGCGAATTATTTGGGAACGGATGAAGATTATTATTGAACCAAGTTGTGCGGTGCCTTTTGCTGCTTTATTACAACAGAAAGAAAGATTTGCTGGTAAAAAAGTGGGAATAATTATAACAGGGGGGAATGTGGATGTGAATAATTTGCCATTCTAGCGATTTATCTTTTTGTAAAAACTTAATTTAAGTCGTATATTTGAGTAAAATCAAACCTATCTAATGGCTAAACCAAGAACTTTAATTCGATTCGATTGGGCAATAAAGTCTTTATTAAGAGATAAAGCGAACTTCGACGTTTTAGAAGGATTTTTAGCGGCTTTGCTAGAAGATGAATCTATTCAAATTATCGAACTTTTAGGAGAAGAAGGACAGCAAGATGACGAAAATGAAAAGTTTAATCGAGTAGATATTTTGGTCAAAGATGATAAAGACCGCCGAATCATTATTGAAGTACAAACAACAAGAGAAGCAGATTACCTAGAAAGATTACTTTTTGGCACTAGCAAATCTATTGTAGACAATATTAGTTTAGGAAAAGCTTATAGCAATATTCACAAAGTCATTTCTATTAGCATTCTATTCTTTAATTTAGGCAGAGGAGAAGATTATTTGTATCATGGTACGACCAGTTTCGTGGGGATGAATGATGGCAAACCTTTGTTCATTAAAAGAAAAGAAGAAAGTGTGATTAATGGTCAAAAAATCATCCAATTTAACGATAAGAATATCTTTCCAGAATACTATCTTATCCGAGTAGAAAAATATCCAAATATTATCCGCAAAAAGATTGATGAATGGATTTATTTGATTAAAAATAATAAAATTAAGGAAGGTTCTACCGCTAAGAATATTGATAAAGCGGCAAAAAAACTAGATTTCTTAAATATGGATGAAGCAGAAAAAAAACGATACGAGCGTTTTTTGATTAATCTTCATCGAGAAAAAGATATTCTAGATACTGCTAAAGAAGAAGGATTAAAAGAAGGTAGAGAGGAAGGACTCGAACAAGGACTTG
>JBGCFJ010000737.1:0-12029 GCA_045106885.1 Saprospiraceae bacterium | reverse complement strand
GTGGAACAATTTCCAATAATTTCTTCGATTGAATTACAAAAAAAAGAATTATCCGTAAGGGTTATATTTCCCAATGCCTGACCGTTTTGTGTATCATCATCTATTAGAGGTAATAAGGTACAACAATCCGTTAATTTGGGGTTATCATCGATGGTCAGAAACCCTTCTATAAGTTGAAAGTTTCTTATGCCATTTATATTTACTAAGTTCCTGTTATTACCTATTATCAAACTACCGCTTACTACTTTTTGCAAATGTGTAAAATTCTCTAAACCATCTAAACTAATTAGGGAAGGATTATTAACAATCCTAATTTGGTCTAAAGTACTATTAGTTATATTCGCCAAACTTGCTATAGTGCTTAAATTATCATTATTACCAATAGTAAGTTGCTCACTAATAATCCTCAAATTTTGTAGCTGATTCAAGTTCGTTATTCTGGGGTTTTTAAAAATAGCTAAATTTTCAGTAGTTCTTAAATTATTTAATCCAACGAAATCAATCAATTTATTATTCTCAGATATTATTAAAGAGCCTACCTCTGCTAAATTTTCTAAACCTGTTAAGTTTTCTAATTCTGTATTGATTATATTTATTGCCCCATTTACTTCCTTTAATTGATTCAGATTACTCAAAGAGGAAATATTACTACTACCAGGAATATTTGTAAAAGGTTGTCCGATTTTTAAATTTCCATTGATAACTTCACAGCCACAAAATGCGTCAACCTCTGCTTGTGTTTTTAACTCAATCAGGCCACTACAGATGCAAGTTGTCGGATTTTCTATATTGACTTCAATATTATCTCCCCCACAAATAAATCCAAAATTTTCATCGTAAAATTGCACCCCGACAAAATAAGTTCCAGCACTTAGATTATTGACCAATTGCTCAGTACCACAATCTCCCCCTTCACAGCGAAAAACAATATTATAATTGGCATCAAAAACTTGGACAATTTCATTTGGGGCAACCAGACCCATAATATTGATTTGTCCTTCACTACCTATGATACTAATATCATCACATATTGGTATACTAGTAACAATCGCTGAGATATTATCTTTTGCACAAACCAATTCCGAATTATCATCAAAAACTTGGACATTTACTTGATAATTACCTGGGGCTAAACCGCTCAAAGTGGGGACATCAGAGCAATTATTGTTACAACTAAAAATCAACTCATTATTTGAATTATAAATTTCTACCGCCACACTTGATGTAGGTAAACCCAATACTTGAATTTGTTCCTGCCCTCCCGTTACTATAATATCCTCACAAGAATAAGTAGGTGGTGGCGGCGGCGTAACTGTACCACAAACAGCAGCATTCCCACAAGGCAAAGTAATTTTCCAAAGTCCTCTATTTACCCCATCTCCATATTCTGCTAACCAAATAACATTTTCATCTACCACAATATCAATTGGTTGGGCAAAGCCAGTGGCAATTTTGTAGACATTGGCATCATAATTATCTAATGCACCATTATAATTTAATTCGATGTGGAGTAAATCTTCGCTATCACCACCAATTAAGGGCCAAGTATTACCAGAAAAACTTGCCATGAAAGCATCGCCTGTGAAGTCGCCGCCCATATTATTCGCATTATCAAAACCAAAACCAACAGGCGAACGATGCGCCGTAAAAGTGGTGATAAAACTTCCTTCATTACTCGCATCTCTAATAGCGCCCGTATTAGGATCTCTAAATAAATCAGCATCAGGCCCTAAATTTCGAATAGGTTCGCTAAAAGTTACGCCAACAGGAGGTGTTGGGAAGTTGGGGTCGTAGGCAAAAAGTGGCGTACCTTTTTGGTCGTCTGGGACTAGCGGGTCATTATTAGAATTATAACCAGCCGTAATAATTGGATTATCATTGCCGCCTAAACGATACGGAAATCCATAATGTCTGCCTTCTCTAATCCAATTCATTTCTTCGGGGTCATCTCGTTGTCCTGAATTTTCTACCTCAAATAAATTGCCATTATTATCGAATGCCATATCAAAGCCATTTCGAATGCCCTCGGCGTATAAATAACCATTATTGCGTAGCCATGCTTTATCATTTCGGAGGTCAATCGGACTACTCGGATTGGTGGGAATTTTTAGCATTAAAATATTTAAATCATCTTCTCTACCTAAACCTGCTACTTCTCCATGATTGGTTCGGGAATTGGTGGAGACATAGATAAATTGCCCATCAGGGCTGACTGCGTTTCCTGCCATTTTGTGGTCAAAAGGGGTTTCTGGTTTACCCAAATACGGTTCAGTTCGAGCAATGACTATCCATTCTCTACGATTATTATCAATCCTAATACCTTTGACAATTATCCCTACATTATCTGCTCCATTATTAACTTCTTCGTTCCCTACTAAATACAACACATCATCATGCATCGTCATACCCTGAACAATGGGCAAATTATGGTCAAAGGCACTGTATTTAAAATTAAAAGAAGGCGTCGGACTAGTAATATCTACTTCCCAAATGGTGCCACCATATTCATTGTATAAGAGATTGCCTGTTACTTCGTCTTTGACTAATCGAATGGGCTCATTCCGAAATCCTTCTTTTGGAAATTCAATAACATGCTCGACGGTGATGTCATTGCGAAGGGCAGTACCATTACTTTGGCTATAGGCAATCGTATTAAAAAAAGCCAATAGAAAAATGCAAAATGATAGGCGATAAGTGATAGTTAAGTGTTTGTTCATAACTTAGTTTTATAACAAGAATTTTAGATAAGGGAGTAGGAATGAAATAAGATATTCCAAAGCTCTTGTTATTTGGCTGGATACACTAGGACTTTTCTCGCAATTAGTAGGATTTTTCTCGTATGTGCTTCTATTTCCTGTCAATAGAACGCTATGGAAGAGATGTAATCAAAATTATGCAAAAATTAATTGGCAGAAAAGAAGAACAATTAGTGCTTAAAGAAACTTTAAATGGACGACTTTGACTTTAATTACCACCTTTGGTTTAAAGCAGAATGAACATAGCTTGGGCTTAATTGAAAATGATTTGACTTTAGATGATTTGTTTGGTTAATGGAGGAAAGTGCAAATAAGAGATTGAAAAATAAAAACAGGAACAGAACCTGTTAAGAAGTCACAAAAAAAGGAAGAGCCTCTTTAAAAATGCGTTAAATCATAAGCTTAGTAACGGCATTTATTTTTAGATTAAAATCTACCCGATTGATTTAGAATCATTTTCTGTGGAATAGTAAAACAAAAAGTACTTCCATGGTTTGGTGTAGATTCTACCCAAATATTCCCCCCATGTAATTGCACTATTTTTTTACAATGAGATAAACCAATACCATATCCTTCATATTTATCTCTAGGATGTAATTCCAAAATAAAAAGCCCCATCGTATCGCAACAATGAGGCTCTTCTTAAAAATGACGTTCCTAGCGAACGTCCCATATTTATCTTTTTGTCAAATCACCATGATTTCAAAAATCATGATGATTTTTAAATTTTAATTTTTTATAAAAATGGTGCAATTACTAAAGCAACTACAGACATCAATTTCAATAAGATGTTTAAGGATGGTCCAGAAGTATCCTTAAATGGATCACCTACTGTATCACCAACTACTGCTGCTTTGTGTGCCTCAGAACCTTTGTAGTGTTTGTTACCTTGGATAGTTACCCCTTCTTCAAACATCTTCTTTGCATTATCCCAAGCACCACCTGCGTTAGATTGGAAAATAGCCATCAATACACCACAAACGGTTACCCCTGCTAATAAACCTCCTAACATTTCAGCACCACCTGCAAAACCGATGATTACAGGAGAAACAACTGCTACCATACCAGGCAAAACCATTTCCCGAATCGATGCATCTGTAGAGATTTTAACACATTTATTATATTCTGCTTTTCCGTCTGCTGCATCAAATACTGCACGATCAGCGGCACTCCAATCACTCATTTCTTTTCCGTCATTCTTTTTCATCATTGCTAAAGCAGCTTTCAATTCAGGAATATCTTTGAATTGTCTTCTTACTTCTTGAATCATATCCATTGCCGCACGCCCTACAGCGCCCATTGACATCGCAGAGAAAACGAAAGGTAACATCCCTCCGATTAATAATCCTGCCATTACTTTAGGTTGAGCAATATCAATAGATGTGATTCCTGCAGTTACCATAAAGGCAGCGAATAAAGCCAAAGCAGTTAATGCTGCTGAACCAATCGCAAATCCTTTTCCGATAGCCGCAGTTGTATTACCTACTGCATCTAATTTACCTGTACGTTGACGTACTTCTTTTGGCAATTCAGCCATTTCAGCAATACCACCCGCATTATCAGAAATTGGACCATAAGCATCTACCGCTAATTGAATACCTGTATTAGACAACATTCCTACTGCCGCAATTGCGATACCATATAAACCAGCAAAGTGGTGAGCACCAATAATAGCTGCTGCTAAAATTAAGGTAGGGAATAAAGTGGACATCATACCAACTCCTAAACCTGCGATGATGTTTGTTGCAGCACCGGTTACAGATTGGTCAACAATACCTTGAACTGGTTTAGTACCTGTACCTGTATAGTATTCTGTGATTTTACCAATTGCTAATCCTGAAACTAGACCAATGATTACTGCAGCGAAAACACCATTAGCAGTATATGCTGTTGCATCTCCTGCTACTGACCAAGCTTCAGGCAACATCCATTGGATAATAAAGTAAGTTGCTCCTAGCATTAATACGGCAGCAGCAAGCTCCCCCATGTTTAATGCTCTATGAGGATCTCCTCCATCTTTTACTTTTACTAAGAAAGTACCTAAAATAGAAGTGACTATACCTGTTGCGGCTAATACTAATGGTAATAATACGGCGTTTAATCCACCCCATTCATTAGTCGTTGCAAATTGTGCAGATGCCATGAAGGCAGAACCTAATACCATTGTACCAATAATAGAACCTACATAAGATTCGAAAAGGTCAGCGCCCATACCAGCAACATCTCCTACGTTATCTCCTACATTATCCGCAATCGTTGCTGGATTTAATGGGTGATCTTCAGGAATACCTGCTTCTACTTTACCTACTAAATCTGCTCCAACATCTGCTGCTTTGGTATAGATACCTCCACCAACACGTGCAAATAAAGCGATAGAAGATGCACCGAAAGAGAATCCTGTTAAAACAGTAATTACTCTTCTTACTTCTTCCATAGTTTCGACACCAAACATGCCTTTATAAACAATGAATAATGTGCCTAATCCTAAAACACCTAATCCAACTACGCCTAATCCCATTACAGCACCACCCGCAAAAGCGACTTCTAATGCTTTTCCAAGACTAGTTCTAGCAGCTTGAGTTGTTCTTACATTGGCCTTAGTCGCTACTTTCATTCCGATGTAACCAGCTAAAGCAGAACAAATAGCACCTAATACAAAAGAAACAGCTACCATCCAAGAAGAATCAGCACCTGCCGAAAAAGCTAGTAAACCTGCAACTACAGCTACAAAAATAGCTAATACTCTGTATTCTGCGCTCAAGAAAGCCATTGCGCCTTCTGAAATATTATCGGCAATTCTTGCCATTCTTGGTGTTCCTACGTCTTGTTTAGACACCCAACCAGACTTCCAGAAAGTGTATAGCAAAGCTAATACACCGAAAGCTGGAATTGCATAAGTAATGTTCTGACCCATATTCGTTTCGTTTGTTAAGTAATTTTAAACTCGCTGCTAACTAACTTGAAAGTTAATCATAAGAGTTATAAATCAATGATTTTTAGATATTTAAAAATGTAAATTGTTATATTAAAAAATAGGTGTGCAAAACTACGAGAATTTGTGATTTTGACAAATTTTTTAGTGAATTTTCGCTATTATTCGCTGCTTTTTTAACATGGAATTGAACAAAAAAGAAGGAATACCTACAATTTAAAGTAGGAATGGCTTATAAACACCCTAAATTTGTAAAAACTAAACTTACTAACTTTTTTGAATAATTACGAATGCAACAAATATTTAAGAAAATAAAAGCGTCCAGAGTCACTATGACGCAATTAATGCTTCCCTCTCATTCTAATTTTAGTGGAAAAATTCATGGGGGCTATGTCTTAAATTTAATGGACCAAATCGCTTTTGCCTGTGCCTCTAAACATTCTGGACACTATTGTGTGACGGCTTCTGTTAATCGAGTAGATTTTTTAAACCCTATAGAAGTTGGGGAAATGTTAACCTTAAAAGCGTCAATTAATTATACGGGACGAACCTCTATGGTGGTTGGTCTTAGAGTAGAGTCAGAGAATATTCAGACAGGAAAAATCAAACATTGTAATTCTTCTTATTTTACGATGGTTGCTAAAGACGCCAACGGAAAGAGTGTTCCTGTTCCTGGTTTAATTTTAGAGACTAAAGAAAGTGTGCGCCGTTTTGCCCGAAGTATTAGACGACAGGAACAATCTAAAACGAGAAGTAGCCGATTTAAACCATCAGAGTTTAAAATGGAAGAACATTTAGATTTGATTGCCGCAAAACACAATGTGAAGATTGAGTTGTAATTGTCGGTTGTCAGTTATGAATTGTAAGATTAAGTAATACGACAAAAATAAACGAACATCTTTTAATTGGACGAGCATCGCTTATTTTCACCACAGAGGAATGGAATACACAGCGGGCACAGCGTTTTTTTGACGAGTATAGTTCAATTTGTTAGCAGAAAGTTGTTAACTTAAACTTGTCTGAGTACTTAGTATACCTGATAACTGACAACTCATAACCCAGGCTGACCGTTAATGCGTTTCGTAACCACCAAATTTATTTGGTAGGTTGTACACGAATTGATCGTCAGTGTATTACATAGAACCAGCCAAATAAATTTGGCGGTTACGTACGATACAAACACCATTAGCGGTCAGCCTGAACCGACGACAACCGAGATTAAAGCCACTCCACTTTATCTTTAATGGGTTGGCGGCTTCTTGGAACATCAGGCGTATTATGATGCCCCATATAAAAGAACCCCAAACAACGTTCCCCTTCTGCTAACTTCAAGAATGGTCCAATATCTTTAATGTACCCAGGAGAACTCCAGTATGCGCCAATATCATAAGCGGTAGTTGTCAGCCACATATTTTGTACTGCACAAGCAACAGCAGCGACTTCCTCCCATTCTGGGATGCGTACTTTTTCATCTCGTTGCATACAAATAGCGATCATACAGCCTGCTTTAAGCGGCTTTGTTTGCAGTTTATGTAATTTTTTATCCGAAAATTTTTCTGGTGGGGTATTTTTATGGTACCAATCTACTTGCCAATCTCGCAATCGAATCAAGGCATCGTCTACCAAAACTTTGAAACGCCAAGGTTCTGTCATTTTATGCGTTGGTGCCCAATTAGCATTTTCTAGTACTTCGGCTATAATTTCTTTGTCTATAGGTTGATTGGTATAGGTCTTCGGAAAAATGGACCGTCTTTTTCTAATTATCTGACTGATTGTTGATGGTTGCATCTGTTTATCTTATTTATTCCTTTATTATTAAAAACAAAACTACAAATTTTCTTAATTGTTATAGGTTTTTAAAAAGAATATTAAAATTCACTAAAATTTAAAAACTAATGTCACAATTTTGTGTATACAGCTAGTAGTTATATTTTTATTTTTCATTTTTTTATAAAATGATTAATAACAACCAATGTACTTGATTATTTACTTTTAACTAAAATACGTATCTTTAAATTATTATAAAAATCTGATTTATAGCTATATTAAACAATATATTTTTTAATATAATTCAAAAAAATATTAATATTAATATTTTTAACCCTTTGTTAAAATTCAAAAAATAAAAGTATTTGTGACATAAATATTTGGTTTATTAAAAAAATATACACTAAATTGATGTTATTAAAAAATATAAATTTCTTTAGTAATTAATATTTAATTAACCCCAGTAATAGACACGTACGGTAATTCATTATGAAGAATTTAATAGAAATAGCCCGAATTGTCACTAAAAAAAAGGTACGAAAAATCGAAATTTTTGATGACCATTCTTTAAAACATAAGAATAGTAAATTTAACGATTTTTATGATGCACTTTTAGCCAACAAATTCAAGAATGATAGAGATGCTTCTACCTTTCTTTATGGCTGTAGTCCGACAGACGATAAATATCGTCAATTAAAATCTCGTTTTCGAAAGCGTTTGTTAAATACGCTTTTTTTCTTAGATGTAAATCTACCCGCTACTTCCAATTATGAGCGAGCCTATTTTTCTTGTAATAAAGATTGGACTTTAGTTAAGATTTTGCAATCTAATAATGCTACGCATACCTCCGCTGCTTTGGCAAGACAAATCTTGACCACTGCTTTGAAATTTAAATTTGCAGATGTGATTGTTAATTGTTGCCGAATTTTGCGCAGATACTCTGCGGATGTTGGTGATGAAAAAGGTTATGAAGAATATGACCAACATATCAAACAATACGAAAATGTATTAGATGCAGAAATCCGTTCGGAAGAATTGTACCAACGGGTAATCATGAATTATTATAAACCACCGTCAAAAAATCAAGATTTAAGAGAGCGTATAGACACCTATTGTGATGCATTGGTTGGGCTATCTGAAATCTATGATTCACCGATTGTGATTTATAATATGTATTTGGTTTGGGCTTTTCGTTATGAAATGTTGCACGACTATGAGGCTATGCTAGAGGTCTGTTCTAAAGCAGAAGAATACATTGAAAAGAATCCTTTATACTACCAAAGTGAGAAACTAGCGACCTTCCAACTAAAGAAGATGTCTGCTTATCTTCATTTAAGAGATTATAAAAATGGAAAAAATAATGCAGAAAAGTGTTTAAAATCATTTCCATCTGGTAGTGATACTTGGTTTTTATTCATGGAGTATTATTTATTATTGAGTATTCATACGGATAATTATATCAATGCTTTAGCAATTTATAATCGAGCAACTAGTAGTACTAAGTTCAAAAAAATATTGGGGAATGATAAAGAGAAATGGAATATTTACAATATCTACCTCAATTATATTATAGAAAGTCACAGTGAGCATAATCCAATCTTACATGCACAACGTAAAAAAACCTTCCGTCCTTCTCGTTTCTTAAATGACCCTCTTTTATATCCAAAAGATCAACGAATTTTTACTGTTTTATTAGTGATTGCACAAATTTTATTCTTGATTGAGAAGAAAGGGTATAATGCAATTCGAGAACGTGTAGAAAGGTTGAAGAGTTATGCCAATAGACAATTAAAAAAGGAAGTTTATTTTCGATTGATTCAATTCATTCGTTTATTACAACAATTAGATAAAGCAGATTATAAAGTAGAAAACTTATCGAATGTAGATAAATATTATGATCGTTTAGTCGAAACACCTTTCGCTTATCGAGGTCAAATTACTGAGTTAGAAGTGATTCCTTACGAAAAACTTTGGAACCTTATCTTAAAACGAATGTAAATGATTTTAGGGAATTTGTTTCAATTAAAATACCTTTCTATCTTAAACAAATTCCCTAACAACTTCCAAAAGAGATTGCTCGTTGCACAACCAGCAACCAGCAACCAGCAACCAATTTTAATGTCTAAAAAAAAATCAACACCACAAATCATCATCGCAATAGATGGTTACTCCGCCTGCGGAAAAAGTACACTCGCTAAAGATTTAAGTAAAAAATTAGGTTATGCTTACATTGATACGGGAGCAATGTATCGAGCTGTAACTTTGTACTTTTTACGAAACGAAATTGATATTGAAGATACAAAGGCAGTTACTACTGCTTTATCAGCAATAAATATTGAGTTTATTAATATCAAAGGTAAAAATCAAACCATTCTAAATGGGGAAGATATTGAAGACGAAATACGAAAAATGTATGTCTCCCAACACGTAAGCCCTGTTGCGGCTATTTCTTTGGTTAGAAGAGCAATGGTTGCCCAACAACAAAAAATGGGCGAAAAGAAAGGAGTCATTTTAGATGGACGGGATATTGGTACTGTTGTCTTCCCTAAAGCAGCCCTTAAATTATTCCTTACTGCATCCCCTGAAATTAGAACCCAGCGAAGGTATGACGAATTAACTAAAAAAGGGCAAAATTCAGATTTTGATAGTATAAAAACCAATCTTTTAGAAAGAGATCATATTGATTCTAATCGTGCAGATAGTCCACTGAAACAAGCAGTTGATGCCGTAATCATTGACAATACCAACTTATCTATAAAAGAACAATTAGGAATGGTTCGAGTCCTAGTGAAAGAACGAATTAAAGCATTAAAATAACAGAAAAATAAAAAAGGGAATGTCGGCACTAGTAGACCATTTGAGAGCGCTTAAGGTAAAAAAGCTATTGGTCTATTAGAATTGCGAGCATCCCCATAAAACGGCATTAGTACGTTTTTTATATC
Organism: Saprospiraceae bacterium; assembly: GCA_045106885.1. Classification (GTDB taxonomy): domain Bacteria; phylum Bacteroidota; class Bacteroidia; order Chitinophagales; family Saprospiraceae; genus JAFMDF01. The sequence continues at coordinate 1,632 of JBGCFJ010000737.1, read as the reverse complement.
TTTAGTTTTGAGACAATTATAAATTTACTGATTTTTTAAGGATTTTAATTTAGCACATCAAAAATTTCCCTATGGATAGTTACTTGTACACTTAAATTAAAATCAAACTAGTAAATTTACTTTTTTTATGTCTCTTCCTGTCACAAAGTTACGATATTTTCGTCAATTTATTGTTTGTTATCTCTAAGATTAATTGCTAAACTAACTATTTAATTTCAGAAAAGAAACGTTTTTTAAGATAGAAAAGTAAATAAATATCAAAGAAGGTTACAAATGACGATATTCTACCAATAAAGAGCAGATTTTCTGAGACAAAAAACACATTTTTTATAACTATATATATCTATACCTCTTAATTAGTAACGTCACAAAAAATAAATTTATCAAAAAAATAAATTAAGCTCACGCCAATAGGTTACTAAGTCGCCAATTTTGGGTACTTCGTCCCATTTTTTCTTCATTCCGAACTATCTGTAAAATAGCAAGCTAATAAAAAAACGTGCCGCTATATTTCTGCATTGCCTGAATAAGGTTACTATGCAGCTTTCTCCGTTTGTTAAATTTTCAAACTTCCATTTTTAACAAAAAAGCACAAGTAATGCTGATTACTTGTGCTTTTTGTTAAAAATGGAAGTTTCGGGCATGATGCCCGAACTTCCCCTATACAGAATTTGGAGAACTCAATTTAGGTGAGGCTTGCCACCAATCATTTACTACAAAAATCGAAATCGCCCCTAAAAATAAAAGTAGTAATACTATGGATGCTTCCGCTGTTGAACCTACTTTCTGAACTTCTTGCCAATTATTTACAACTATCTCTTCCTTGACAAATGTTGTCGTATTTGTCCATTCTCGCCAGCTTATGATTAAGCCAGTTAATATTAAAAAAAATAGATGTATTGTTTTAGCTTTCATATTATTACTACGAAATTTAATGCTCTACAAAGATAGAGGTCAAAAGCCCTTAAATCCTTAAAAAATTAGTCGTTTGGGGTAATTGGGCTTATTTTTGGGGTAATTTGGATAGTTGTTTTACCTAATTTTTTAATATCAGACCTATGGAAAAGATAAATGTAAAAGAAAAATTTGCTTTATTTAGTGAAAAATGGACACCAAAAATCATTGGTGAATTAAATGAACAGCATATAAAATTAGCCAAAGTACAAGGCGACTTTCTGTGGCATGACCATGAAAACGAAGATGAATTATTTATCGTTTTTAAAGGTACGCTCTATATTGACTTTAGAAATGGCAGTACCAAAACAATTGGACCAGGAGAAATTTTAGTCGTCCCTAAAAGTGTGGAACATCGACCTTGGAATAAAGATGGAGAAGAAGTGCAATTAATGCTTATTGAACCAAAAGTGACTAAGCATACTGGAGACGTGGTAGATGAAAAAACGCAGACAGAATTGGAATGGATATAGTTCGAGTTGCCAGTTACCTATTGCCAGTTTCCAGCGAGACTGTTCAAATAACTGTGTTTAGGCATATTGACCGAAAAAAGATTGCTATATCGTGCCGAAGCTACGCTCCTTAAAGGGAAAATGGACATTCAGCAATTCCTACAGACCGTTTCGAAGCTACGCTCCTTAATTTTTTACTAAAAGAGCAGCGCTCTGACCCCGTCTG
>JBGCFJ010000736.1:0-2679 GCA_045106885.1 Saprospiraceae bacterium | reverse complement strand
GGAGGGGAAAGAGTTGGTTGAAAACTTATCAAGGTGAAGATATTATTCAAGATTATATTAAGCGTTATGGGGTAGATTTACTTTGTGCTGTCGTAGAATTACGGATGCTTGGGGTAGCTATAAGTGAGGATTATGAATATCAACTAAGACAGGATGAAGAAAACAAAAGGTTATCAAAAAAATCTAAAAAGAAGAAAGGAAAGCAGAAAGGCGAAGAGGATTTTTCAGATGACTTTTCAGATGAAACGTTTGCCTATATTGCAGGGTACACCTCTGGTGGAGCGCCTTTTGGTTTGAAATGAGAAGAGGTAGATAATGATTATTATTGATTGTTTTCAAAGTAGGTTTATCCAAAAGGTTTTCTAATTATATATTTTTTGAAATATCTAAATTGTCGGTATTTATATATTAGTTCAGTCGAGCAGTTATTTGTTGAGTAGCATGAATCACCTTTTCTAAAGTCTGAATTTTCGCTTTGCTTGCTTGAAAAGTGATAGTTGTTCTTTCTCCATTTTGAGTGAATGTTCCTTGGTTTAATTCAGGACCTAGAAAGCGTTGGAAGTGTAATCGTAATTCGGCTACACTTTCATTGGGTAGCTCAATTTGGCAGTTGGCGAGTTGGTCGTCGTACTTATGATAGCTGATGGTGATTTGCGTCATAGAAATACTTTGATGATTGAATAGCTAGTTTTCAATAACCAATAACGGGATTAATATGGGGAATAGCAATACCCTATTTACAGGTGTTTAGAAAATGAGAAGACGATGGATAATTTTTAATGTTGTCAATTTGCACAACTTTAAAATTAGGGAGCGGTATTACTTTTTACTAGCTTATGATAATTATAAAGCTATGTTTTCTTGTATTTAATATGACCTAATTAGGTTACATTAAAATTATTCATTGCGGCGATTGAGAAAAACGTGTCTAAATGGACACGGTTAGAATTTTTATAGGGTTGTGGGTGGGTCAATAATCGCTCATCAATTTTGGAGAGTAGAGAATTGACCAACAAAGAATAAGAACACAATACCCTAGTTTGTTATTTTTATTTAAGCGATTTATTAGCAAGTTTTTGCAATTTTTTAAGGGTCTGCGACCGAGCCAAAATAGGATACTGGAAGTCGTAAGATTCTTTTAAAAATTTTCTTCTCTCTTCTTTATCTAATACATCCCATTGAATAAGCATAGCATCTAAAAACTCTAAGTTATTCAGAATGGTTAAATCTAAAACACTTGCATAATCTCTCTGATTTCTATCAGTAGGTTTATCTGTATTTGCTTTTCGCCATTCACTAGCGGTATGTCCAAAAACGATTTCATTTATCATATCTGCCTCGGCAGCGAAAGGCAACCTTTTTTTATAGGGTTGAGGGTGGGTCAATAGTCGTTCATCTATTTGTGATAGAACTGCGCTAACGAGTAAAGAATAGTTACCAGAGGTGAGGTAGCGTTTGATATTATAGGGGTCACCAAGTCGTATTTGTTCATCTGCTTTGAGACGTTGAAATTCTTTATATAAATAGACCTTAAACTTTGGACTTAACCAAGAACAGAATTCTAGTGCTATATCACTATGCGCATAAGTACCTCCATACCGCCCACTTTTAGCAATTATGCCAATTGCTCCAGTTTGTGCTATAAAAACACTTGCGGATATTTTAGAACGATTGATAGATGCAAATTTTCTAAAGGTAGTCATTTGGCTACCTTTAAAATTAGGATTATGTACTTCTTCCCAAGTTTCTAAGTAGGTAATGGTATTTTGATTACGCAGCCAGCTTTGTATTGTAACATTAGGTTTGTTATCGCTACTACTTTTTGCTATATCTGTAATAGAAACATATCCATCTTTATCAATAGCTATATCAACCCCTTCAACTCTTAAATTCTGATTTGCCATGTAGTTATTTTTTTTTCAGAAAGACGTTTCTTATATTTCTCAGAATTGATATTTAGGTAAGTCCGTTATTGTAAAGGTAGTAATTTTTTAGGATTAAGAATCTGTATTATACAAATTCTAAGGATAATATTTCCTCTCAGAACTTTTGTTTTTCTTGGCATTATACATCTATTTCAGACTGACTGTTTTCTAAAGTTATCTAATTAGATAACTTTAAAATTATGGATGGTTAGCTTGTAAATCCAAAGGGTCAATAGCCACCCCCTCAAAAAGTACCTCATAATGCAAATGAGTTGCCGTACTTCTTCCAGTATTCCCCACCAGCCCAATTTTTTCACCTGCCTTTACGCTTTGCCCTTCCCGAATAAAAAAATGGTTCAAATGAAAATATTGGGTTTGAAACCCAAAGGCATGATTTATAATGATAAAAAGCCCTCTTTTTTTATCATAATCTAGCGTTTTTACAATTCCATCTGCAGTAGCATAAACCATAGCATTAGTAGAAATAGTTGCTATATCAATACCCTCATGAAATGTTGAATCTTGTGTGATGGGGTCAATGCGCCAACCATATTCAGAAGAAATGTATTTAAAGTCAGCTTGACGGATAGGGTGGAGTAGAGGTAGTTGAGTAGGAAGGGTATCTTTATTGGGATTAGTTAAATTAACGCAAAGAAAAAGGAGTTTAATCATAGTCATAGTATTTAGCGTATTTTATGCCCACCCATCCGTGAACGGTTCACAAACTGCGTTTGCTCATGTCCGTGAATAGGTT
>JBGCFJ010000735.1:0-5841 GCA_045106885.1 Saprospiraceae bacterium | reverse complement strand
GACTGCATTAATAGACCATTCGCCATTATTATCTTCATCCGCAAAAGAAACCATAATTTGTCTATTTGCTAAAACATCCCAAACTTGAAAAGGGACTTCCACATAATCTAGATAAGTATCTTCAAAACTATCGCCCATAATATGGCGATGCGCTTTTTGTGTTTTCCCTGGACCAAAACGAACCTCTATAGGAACTAATTGTTCTTGTGTTGTAGGGGCTGGTTCTTCTAGAAAATTTTCTATAAAATCAACTATGGTAATCACTGCGGAATCACCAGATGGATTATATAAATTAATGAATCGGGTGTCATTAATCGTCTGCCCTAAAATAGTTACGCCCACGGAATCTCCTGAGGAACTAATAGATAACATTGGCCCTGAACCAGCTACTAAAACCGTGTTTTCATCATAAGGATGACCTGCAATGGTATTATCGTACCAACCTTGTCCGCCTAACCAATTACCAAAATCTCCACTGACCTCACTCCAGTTTGCGCCACCATCAGAAGAACGCACCAAACTAGCCGTTCCATCTCCTTTTTCTGTGCCAAAATGAAGCACATTCGGATTGACAGGAGAAACGGCCAATTCCATTCTACCATATCCTGAAAAATTAGCATTGACATTAAAAACAGTAGACCAAGTTTCGCCTTTATCTGTAGATTTTAAGACACCTGTACTTCTGACAGTTGCATAAAGAATATTAAAATCTGTAGGGTCAGCTACGATTTGTTGTACAGCTGGGTCAAACGTAAATCTTGGGTCACCTTCTATCGTATATACGGCATTCCAATTATTTCCCCCGTCTATACTTCTCATAATATACCCATTCGTAATAGGATTACCTGATTCATCCGCAGCCACATTAAAGCCTTTTCGGGTAGCGGCTAGTACAATATTAGGGTCAGCAGGGTCAACGACTAGCCGTAATACGTTGTCAAATTGTGGATTATTTCCTGTAGAAGGAATCAAAGCCCAATTTTCGCCGCCGTCCATACTTTTATAAATACCATCTCCTTTAATCATTTGTCCATCAAATCCTTCTCCTGTTCCCGCATAAATAATCAATGGGTCAGCATCACTTGCGGCTATAGTAGTGGTAGACATATTTGGCAATTCTTCTGTTTTTAATTCAAAATTTTCGCCGCCATCTGTCGTTTTCCAGATACCACCTCCAGCAGAACCAACCAGCCAAGTTAGATGCGTATCATCTCTTTGGTCTACTAAGATGCCTCTTGTTCGTCCGCCAACATTACCTGGCCCACGTTCTTGCCAATCTAAAGGATTTCGAGCTATACCATTTGCTTTACGTTGTCGCAATGCCTTTTGCAGAGCAGCTTGCTTATAATTGGTGGTATATCTTGGACTTACATCACCACTTCTTGTTCGGATACGATGATGGTATTCAAAAAAGTTATGCGGTCCTTCGTAACGTAATTCCTTTTGTTTTTTATTTTTTTTATGCCAAATATTTTTGGTTAGTTTTTTTACAGGTAACTGCTGGGATTCCTGCTGGCAAGCAGTTATCAAGCCCATTAGGACGATTAAAACGGTCAATAATGTAAATTTAGAGCAATCAATCATAGGTTCTGTTTTGGTTAAAATTGATAAGTTTTTTTTGGTACTTATATCTATATTAAAGACGAGGCTATATTGCATATCCCCTATTTTATTTGTCTTTTTGTTTTAGTGACTACGTTATAGATGTATCCATTTTTAGCAATACTTGCAGCTCTTCCTGACATTCTCCCAGGTACAGTAGTCACTTGAAATTCTTTATTATTCAGCCATTTACCTGTGGATTTAGGCATGGCTTCTTGAAATAAAGTTTCTTCCGATTCAACTTGATAAAGCACAAAAGACAAAGTAGAAAAGATGTCGTTAGGTCTTGTTTTAATAGCCTTTGAAATACAAACAACGGTTTTATCTTTATTATAATCCAAGGAAAAATCTTGTTTAAAAAGCGTTTTTCCTAATTGTTCTATTTTGTCGGGTTGACTAATTGTTGCCTCAACAGGGGGAACTATAGCAGGAGTTGTTTTCTTAGAACATGCGATAAATAGGACAAGGATAAGCAGAAGTACAAAAAAAATAGTCGAAAAAGTGGATGCGTGCATGTTTGGTGTTTTGATAAATCAGGCGTTAAAAATAAATTGAGCCATTTTGATTTTAGTTTAATCTATCAAAACATCGACCATCGGGAAGTTTTTGGGGAGTTAAACAATAGATAATCAGCTAAAAAATCAATAATATAAAAAATGATGAGTCAATATTTAAATCCGTTGGGAAGGCTAATCCGTTGGGATTTAAAGAAATATGTCCCAACGGATTTATCAGTTTTTAATCTGACGAGCTAAATAGATAGTCAGATTGAAAATTGATAATCACGTGTCGGACACCTCCAAAGGTGTCCGACACGTTCGACTAACCATTTATCAGTTTTTTAGCTGACGCTCTAAAAATGGCTCAATTTATTTTCGCTCAATTATTAAAATAGCAAAATTAACTTTAATATTAAGATAAATTATATGATTGTAGATTATTTTTATCAACCTACTGTCAAATAGACTACTGTTTCTGTTCCACATCATGTAATAAGGCAGTCGCTAATAAAATTTGTTGGTCTTGCGCATTCAGTGCTTGATATGTTGGTAAATTTAATAGTGCATTCATGACCATTTCGGTGTGAATAGCAACGTCTCCTTCTGCATGATAAATAGGACTTTGTGGGACACCTTCCATATCTCTTATCCAAGAAAAAGTATTTCTAATGGTTTCCCAGTTGGTGGTATTGATGATTTGCCACATGGTTTATTTATTTAGAACAAGGCGGTTGTTTTCTACAACCGCCTTGTTTATTGTTTGAAATTTAATGTTTGTTTTTGATTAAGTATGAATTAACTGGTAGTTTACATTATTGCAAATAGACACTTGGAGGTCTTGAAGACGCTCCAAGGTAGGCTGTTCAGAATATGGGATAAGCAACCCATCCGTAAAAACGGTTCACAAACAGCGTTTGCTCATCTTGCTTTTTGAGCGGCTAAAAAAATCATAATTTTTTTTCAAACCTCAAAATACGGGGAGAAAATATTTCTATATCTCCGTAATTATGAACAACCTAACTCCAAGGTCTTGAAAAAAAAAAAAAAATTTGGAGTGTCTTCTAGACTAATACTTTTGTAAATGCCCAATCCTGTATTTTTCAACTAAAAGAATTAAACTATACTCGTCAAAAAAAACTCCATGTCCTCTATGAACTCCGTTCCTCTGTGGTAAAAAACTGTATTTTAAGTACTCATCTATTTTTCTCCCAGTTCAAAGGCGCTCGCTTCCAATTCCGAGTCCAATGTTCATTTGTTTTAACGTGGTCTTTTCGGACATATTTAAAGACATTTTTTTGAAAATCATTGACGGAGTAGGCTGCTACATTCCTACTGACAATACCTTCCATTCGACAAGGCGTTTGTGTATGCACATCAACCGAATCAAAAGTACTGGGTTGTTGGACAATCGCCAAAGCTGTTTTTTCAAAAACCTTTTGCGTAAGTGGTTCTACTATCTTCAATGCTGGAACAGTAGGAAAATCCAATAAAGCGGCATAAAATTGAACTTCTTCCCAAGATAGCCACTGGTCTAAAATCCGAACGCCAAAAACATAGAAATGCTGTTCTAAATGAGCATATCGAATGAGTGTGTAAAATATTAGGGGAATCCTAATATGAGCATAACTAGAAGCCCTTAAAATGCTATGAATTTAGGTTCTTTCCATGGATTATTTTAGAAAAAAAAGAGAAACAATTTTTATTTCCTGATTTAACTATCTGATTTACAGGGATTTAATTATAATTAAAATAATCTTATGGGTTATTAATAAATTTATAATAAACTAAAAATCAAATGAACCACAAAAATCATTTTTTTAGTTTTTTGATAAAACAATATCATTAAAACCCATTTCTAAGGGGAATTGGTTTCGGTTTAATATATGTTTTCCCCTAATTTTTTACACACTCATATCGAATAGAATGAATGGCATATAAATTCTCTCCGAAAATTTCCAAATCGCCCAAGTCATTTTTAATTAATTGCCAACGTTCTTTTAAATAATTGGCCCAAGGATGTATAGTCGGGGCGGCATGCGAACGAGCAAACACGCCATATTGATTAAGACAGGTATTTTCACCATCCAATTTTTCTGTGTGGACTATTTTATCAATAGCAGTGATATTTTCCCAGTATTGATGATTGATTCTATCATCATTAGTCGTGCCAGGAGAAAAAGGATAATGAAAAGTCCTGCCGTATTTACGAGACAGGCTCATGATGTTGATTTTTATAATAAAAAGAATAGTGCTGCTAGGCAGCAATGGAAAGGGAAGTGATATGTGGTGATAATTACATGATTCGTTTTTTATAATGCTTACAAATAGATTTAAGAATTAGTTCCTCACAATTATTTAAAAAGTGCTAGTTTTTGATAGAAAAATCTAGGTAGTATTCCAGAATACCGCTTACCTTTAAGGTCAAAAGATACTAAGTAAAATTTAATTTTCAATTTTCAATTTTAAACCACCTTCGGCGGGAATTTGAGGTTGAAGTTGAATTTGAGATTAACAATTATCGACATTTTAAATTATCGACAATTTGTTGGTTTTAAATTTTGTGTAAGCGCCTAATATCCGTGATACACTAATCTACCAGCATTCAAGTCAATAAATCAGCCACATCCACAATAGTCCAAGCGTGCGGATGTCGCTGTCCATTGGCACGATAACCTTTATTTCCATCCGCTGCCAAATCATCCGCTGTCATAAAATCCGTGATGCCCTATATCCGTGATATAATACACCAAGCAAAGCGGCACACTATCATAAAATCCGTTGCCTTCATTTATCCGTTGGTAAACCCTAAAAACCCTAAAAACAGCTATGAAAAGAATAAAAAACCGCTTGAAACTTTATTTTGAAATAAAAAACCAGAGTAAAACAAAAAGTCCAATTATAATTATTAAAATATCTATTCTAACCATACAAACCCAAAGTTCGTCTTTTCAATTTATCTTTTTCCTTATAAGATAGCACCTTGATTTTTAAGCAAAAAGACTAAAAATTCTCCATTTTCCCTCTTTGCATATTAATAGAGAATAGGTATCTTTGCGGCAAAATTCAGAAATCCTATTTTTTGATGATATTTATAAGGTGATATTTAATCACTTTCAGCATAATCAATTCAACTAATAATCATATCAATATGGCTAACGTAGGTCAAATCAAACAAGTAATCGGTCCAGTAATTGACGTAAGTTTTGCTGCGGAAGGTGCGAGTTTACCAGAAATCTTGAATGCATTGGAAGTAACCAAAGCAAATGGAGAATCTTTAATCATGGAAGTGCAGCAGCACTTAGGAGAAGATAGTGTAAGAGCTATCTCAATGGATTCTACCGATGGATTGACAAGAGGCATGAATGTAACAGATACAGGCGCAGCGATTTCTATGCCAGTTGGAGAAGCGATTAAAGGTCGTTTATTTAACGTAGTAGGAACAGCAGTAGATGGTATTGGCGAAGTTTCAAAAGCACAATCTTATGCGATTCACCGTAAGCCACCACGTTACGAAGATTTAGCAACCGATAAGGAAATCTTATTGACAGGTATTAAGGTAATTGATTTGATTGAGCCTTACCAAAAAGGAGGAAAGATTGGTTTGTTCGGTGGTGCAGGTGTAGGTAAGACGGTATTGATTATGGAATTGGTAAATAATATTGCCAAAGTATATGAAGGTATTTCTGTATTCGCAGGAGTAGGAGAGCGAACAAGAGAAGGAAATGATTTATTGCGAGAA
>JBGCFJ010000734.1:0-15267 GCA_045106885.1 Saprospiraceae bacterium | reverse complement strand
CCATTTATACCGCCTTTTTCCCTTCTAAGAAACTCAAAAAATGCGTCCATAATCCATTATGCAAGCATTTTTTGAATTCCTTAGAAGAAAAATTGACTGGTCTAACTGGCTAATTATTTTCTCCACTTTGCCTAAGTAATAATAATTTTTTCGTTGCCAACACCTCCCCTTTTTGCAAAATCACAAAATAAGTCCCTTCTTTTAATTGATTTCGGTTAAAGATTATAAATATATTTATTTTATACAATCTAATAAAAAGGACAAAAAAATGGTGACTTTCGGATGAAAGCCACCATTTTCTGTCCAAATTTTGGGTACGTACTTTGAGAAAATCAATCCAATACTTAGTTTTAGAAAGCCAAACCAACGGTTGCCACTACTCTACCTGCCTTGCCATCTAAACCAAAATCTTGACCAGCAACAGAAATGGCATCTCCAAAATGTCTTAAACTACCTTCATATCTAAGGTCTAATTGAACGCTCCATAAGTCTAAACCAACACCTGCTTGGTAACCAATTTTTATACGGTCATGATCAGATTTAAAATCTTCTATCACGTTGGCTAATTTATCATCAGAACCTAAAAAGATTCTGGCAACTGGTCCTGCTTGCGCTCGTAGTGGTCCTAATTTAATACCTGCCATAATTGGCACATCAATATTGGCATAAGTTTCTTCTCCTGTGAAAGTACCATTTCCATTATTGATAGTATATGCTACTTTATTCGTACTAAATAAAATTTCTGGTTGTAAGTGCAAACCACGACCTATTCTTGCCCAAAGACCAAATTGATATCCAAATTTTGCGTCTTCTACGGCTAAACCAAAATCTTCTGCGGCGTCACCATTGGTCACTAAGAAATCCCCCAATTTCATATTATAAGTAGTTACACCACCTTTAATACCTGCTTTAAATTGGGCTTGAACAGTTGTTGCGAAAGTCGCTGCTAGGGCTAAAACAAAAATTACTTTTTTCATGATCAAATTTTTTAGGGAGTTACAATCTTTTACTCGAAAGGGTTGATTGAAAAGAATTGAACTCTGAACGAATCGGTGATTAAAAATGATATAGATTGTTATTGAAGGAATCAAAAATTAACAATCTTTAACTGCATTTTTTTAAGGTTAACTTTTTCTTAGAAAATAGTCGCCATGAAAACACTTTCCGGTCTTGTGCTTTCGAGACAACTAAATTTTCACTTTTGAAAATTGTCGAACACGTTTTAAATTGCATTCATCTTTAAGAGTACAAAATTGGAAAGTCCCCCCTACTTGGTGAGTCGTTAAGAAAATGTTATTATAGGAAAACGGTGGACGGTGAACGGTTTATGGCGAATGATTTAAACAAGACTAACTTACCCTAATATTATGATAATCAATTATTTACAATCTAAAAAAATCACCCCCTATTTTATAAAATAAAAAAGAAAAAAAAGGTGATTATTCAATAAATAGCTATTGGGAAAATATCATAAAACTAATCGCAGGAGACAATTTTCCAATTTCTTAGCTCAAAAAAATGGCTAATTTGCGAGTGCTAAACGCTATTCTAAATGATTAATTTAAAACCATACACTTTTTTCAAACGCCGCTGAAAGCGGCTAAAATGAGGGGTTTTCAAGAATGATTAAAGGAAAATTTACATCCCTAATATTTCATATTCCTTGAGAGAAATCGCAGCCCATGCTTGCATGACTTTTTCTACGTCTGCCACTTTTTCGGCAGCTACTGCAATCCGAATATCTTCTCCTTCAATACCAAAATCTAGGTCTTCATTATAATACTCTGGTAGGCGAGTTAATTTTTTATTGAGTTGCAATTCATTAAGGTGACTCCAATTGTCAAAACCTAGGTCTTCATTCCAACATAATTTATCTAGCAAATTCGCTTCATTTTGCTGAGCGTCGTATAGAAAAACTAGAAATGTCCGATGATGAGACCGCTTAATTAATTCTAATTCATCATAGACAGGTACTTTTTTACCTTTAATAATTCGATAGCCTGTTACTTTAAAATCAATCAAAATCAAATCACCGTAATTTCTATCAGAAACAGGGTCTGGTATACTTTCGATAATAGCCCGAGCAGGGTCTATTTGTTTAGCCCAAATTATTTCTTGAAAATTATCATAGCGCAATCGGATAGGAATCATGCCCATATCAAATTCGGGTGCTTGTGTTACTTCTTTTAATTGAAAACCTACTTTATTCCAAGCAGACCGAGCTACTTGCCATTTTTTCAAAGCTGTAGCTGCAATGGCAAAATTGCGCCACATATCGGCTTTATCTGCCCCGTTTTCAATAGCTCGCTGCCCATAATGAAAAGCAGCTTTCCAATCGTTGTGATATTTGTAAATGGAACTTAAGTATTGATAAGGCGGATACCAATCAGGCGCTAATTTGATAAGTTTTTTATAGATTTTCACCGCTGTATACACATCTCCTTTACGGTCTAAAGCGACGGCTTTTTTAAATAAAGGTCTGATCTGTGGCTGTGGTGTTTCCAATTTAACTATTTGAATAGATTTTTATAGTATTGAATAGGGTAAAACTAGTTTTAGATAACTAGACAATTCAAATATATCTTTTTTAAGAGAAAAAAACAATTTGATTTTTTCGTATTTTTTTATATGAAGACTAAAAATTTTTATTTTTAAATCTCCCCCTTCAATCGCTTACTAATCACCTCTGCCTTACTATTCACCCCTAATTTTTTATAAATCTTTTTAATGTGGTCTCGTACTGTTTCTAAAGAGATACCATATTTTCCAGCAATCATTTTATAACTCAATCCTTCAGAAAGTCCTTCCACAATTTGTTGTTGTCGTTCCGTTAGTAAGCTATCTTGCTTTATATTTTTAGGTTTGGGGGCAAAAAAGCCAATCACTTTCCTTGCAATAGTCGGTGACATATAAGACCCGCCTCGATGAATAATTTCAATCGCCGCTTTGATTTGTACCAAAGAACTCTTCTTAGATACATAACCAACTGCCCCTGCTTGTAAAGCCTTAAAAATTCGGTCTGAATCTTCATAACTGCTCAGCATTACAATATCTATAGATTCGTCTATTTTTTTAATAATTGGAATGCCCTCAATTCCAGACATGCCTGGCAGCCCAATATCTAACAGCAAAATGTCTATTGGAAGTCCTGCTGGTCCTTCTTTTTTAAATGCCTCCACGGAGGTCACCGAAACTACCAATTCAAAAATGGGTAGTTGCTCAAAAAAAGCGGTTAAATTTTCTATCACCATGGGTTGGTCTTCAACTAGACCGATTCTAATTACACTCATGCCGCTAAGTTAAGTCCACAATTTCAAATTTTCAATTTTCAATTAACAATTTTCAAAAGGAATGTAACAAAATAACTCCTTTTCTTTGTTTCTTGCCTTTGTAGGCTTATTAATTTTTTATCGATTCAAGCAAATCATCTCTTTAGAATAACTATATTGAATAGATAAATCCCGCTAAAAATGGCTAAAACATTCTTCATTTGAAGCGGTCTATCGGCGTTTGAAAATTGAAAATTGAAAATTTGAAATTGAAAATTAATTTTTCCTTACCTTTAGCACTTTCTACAAAAATTAAACTCCTTGTATTTATGAAAAAATTAGTCCTAACCTTTTTTGTTCTGGGTTTATTGACGCCCTGTTTTGCGCAAAAAAAAGCCAATGCTAATAAAAACAAAAAAGCAGTTATTGAAAATGTAGAGGCCAATTATAAAAACCTCACCGCATTAAGTGATAAAATTTGGTCTTATGAAGAAATAGCCTTTCAAGAAACACAATCTTCCGCAGCTTTAGCGGAATATGCTCGAAATAATGGCTTTCGAGTAAAGACAGGCGTTGGAGAGATTCCTACAGCTTTAGTCGCAGAATATGGTTCAGGCAAACCAGTTATTGATATTTTAGGTGAATTTGATGCCTTACCAGGAAAGTCTAAAAAAACAGTTCCAAATAAAGCCCCTTTACACGATGGTGCCCCAGGACATGGTTGTGGTCATAATTTATTTGGCGTGGCTTCTTTAGGTGCTGCGGTAGCGATTAAAGAACTCATTGCTGCTGGTAAATTAAAAGGTACCGTTCGTTTTTATGGCACGCCTGCCGAAGAAAAATTCTTTGGCAAATTATGGATGATTCGAGCAGGTTTATTTGATGATGTGGATGTGGTCATGGATTGGCATCCTGGCGCATCAACCAAAGCAAATGTGCAAAGTTCTTTAGCTTTAGTAGATTTTATGGTAGAATTTACAGGACAAGCAGCACACGCTTCGAGTGACCCTTGGAATGGTCGGAGTACAGGAGATGCTATCGAAGCTTATACGCATGGCATTAATATGTATCGAGAACATATCAAACCAACGGTTAGGATTCACTATCATATCCAAGATGCAGGTAAAGTTGTGAATGTGGTGCCTGATTATGGTAGAATTTGGGTCAGAGTAAGAGATACTAAGCGAACAGGCATGGAGGAAGTTTATAATCGAGTTGTAGAAATGGCAGAAGGCGCTGCTGTTATTGCCAATGTTGAACATAAAGTCAGTTTAATTTCAGGTATTCACGAAGTATTGGTCAATAGAACAGGAGGAACGAGGTTACAAGAAAATCTTGAATTCCTAGGCGAAATTTCCTATACCGAAGCGGAAACAACTTTTGGAAAAGGCATCCAAAAAGCAACAGGCAAACCAGAAGTGGGGATGGATACCAAAATCAATCCTTTGGAAGTAACCCAAGAACATCCAATGGGGGGTTCGACAGATGTAGGGGATGTTAGTTTTGTTGCTCCTACTATTCGATTAAGTGCTACTACTGCACCTAAAGGTACGCCTTGGCATAGTTGGGCAGTGGTCGCTTGTGGCGGCATGTCTATTGGGCATAAAGGAATGGCTTATGCCGCTAAAGCCCTTTCCATGACAATGGTCGATTTATTTGAAGACCCTAAATTAGTGGAAGAAGTGAAAAAAGAATTTAAGGAACGTTTGGGAGATTATAAATATAAGGCGATGATTCCAGAAGGGCCTCCGCCGTTGAATACGGGCTATTAAATGATGAACGATGAGCTATAAATGATGAATTCGTCTTATTAAACACAATCCGTCATTTATAGCCCATCGTTTTACTAACCTATATTCTACCAAAATTATTTCGTTATGAAATACCAATCCACTATAAAAAGAAGAGATTTCTTAAAGAAAGCAGCGACTTTTTCTTCTGTAACGCTGCTTCCTTCTTCGGTGTGGTCTTTAATAAAAAAAGACACCTTACGAACGGCACATATTGGTGTTGGAGGAATGGGTATGGCAGACCTTAAATCTATTGCTTCGCATCCGTCCGTTGCCGTTACCGCTTTGTGTGATGTAGATGCCAATAATTTAGCTGCTGCTAAAAAATTGCATCCGAAGGCAAAAACATTTTCCGATTACCGAAAATTATTTGACCAACTAGGTAATGCCATTGATGCCGTTATTGTCTCAACTCCAGACCATACCCATGCTCCTGCTTCTATTATGGCAATGAATATGGGAAGTGTCCAACACGTGATTAATTAAAATTACTCAAACTTACCGCTAAAAGTAACGCCTTCCATGCGTGAAGAAATGGGCGTAAAAATCAATCAGTTAAGAGATTCTGCCATTTTTGAGGAAGACGAGCAATTATATCTTTTATATATTGGTGCAGGTGAACAGGCAATTGGCGTAGCACAGCTCTCTGAGCCGTGAAATGTGTAATCAAAAGTAGCCATGTTACATTTCCTTTAAAATAGACCACCATCAAGTTGCACAGCTCACAGAGCCGTATTACCTTAGCAATTTCAAATTTTAGATTTCTATAATGACCATACTTTATATACTAATTACCATCCTAGCCATCGTCTTAATTGGTGCTTATTTCTTCATCAATTCTGCGCCACCTTTACCTAAAAATGTGGATGTCATGATTCAGCAAGTCAAATCAGAAGGCATTCCAGAATTTATTAAAGGTCGAACGGAGAAAACTAAAAATGGGGAAGTTACGATTGGTTATGAAGTGATTGATAGCCCAAAATCTAATCAAGAAACGATTGTGTTAATTTGTGGACATACCCAAATTTTATTGGATTGGCCTGACTATTTTTACCAACCTTTAGTAGATGCTGGTTATCGTGTGATTCGGTTTGATAATCGAAGTGTTGGTTCATCAGATTGGTTACCAAATTATGATAAAAAGAAACCTTATTTGTTAGCAGATATGGCAAAAGATATTATTGCTATTTTGGATAAAGAAAACATCACAAAAGCACATATTATTGGCATGTCAATGGGCGGGATGATTGGACAAAGATTGACGATAAGCCATGCTTCCAGAGTTTTGTCCTTGACTTCTATTATGTCTACAGGTTTTTTCTTTGACCCTAAATTGACCAATGTACCGAAAGATTTTTATAGAAATTTGATTGCAGTTAGTTTAAAATATCCAATTAATTCTAAAAAGGAAGCGACTAAATTGAAGTTAAACTTAGCCATTCGACAATTGCAAGATGGGAAAGGCGATTATGAATTGGATAGAAAACTGGTTATCCAACGAGGAATGTACGAATTGAACAAAAGAAGCGGTTATAATATTAAGGCAACTGACCACCATTCTTTAGCGATTGAAAAATCTGGTTCTCGATACGATGAGTTAGGGAAAATTTCCGTACCTACGTTGGTCATTCATGGCACAACTGACCCTTTGATTAAATTTGAACATGCTCAAAAGTATGCACCGATGATTTCAAATGCTACGACCCTATTTATTGAAGGGATGGGGCATGATTTGCCAGCTATTCATACACCGAAGATGATAGCCGCTATTTTGGTCAATTTGAGAAAAAATCAATTGATTAACACATAGTCACATAGTCTTACATGTAGTTAAAATAGTTTTTTAGACCTGCTAAAATATTAAACCTCATGTTACGCAAAGTGCAATTAATTAGAGTCTGTCCGTAAACTTGTGCTTTGCGTGTCTAACGTAATCGCCAAATTTATTTGGCTGATTCAAAATATTGACTGTCAGTAATTTATGAGCCTACCAAATAAATTTGGTGGTTACGAGCGGAACAAAATCGACTTTACGGACAGACGCTAATTAGCGCCGAAGGTGCGACATAAATAGACTATCTGGCTATGTCGCTCTTTCAGAGCTTTGATTAGTTATAAAAACGATACCTTCCTTGGGCTGTCCAAGGCTATGATATACCGCACCTTTGGTGCTAGTGCGTAATATGAATTAAACTATATTCTCTACTATGCTTTAACTATTTGTTTAAAATAAATCAAGAGTTTCAAGTGCACTCCACTCATAACTCATCACTAATAACTTATAACTCAAGAAGATATGAAATCCTACTATTTCACAGAAGAACACGAATTATTCCGCCAAAGCTTAAGAGCATTTATTGACAAGGAAGTCCAGCCTAATGTGGACCAATGGGAAAAAGATGGGCAAGTATCCAAAGACCTTTGGAAAAAGATGGGCGCTATGGGCTTTTTAGGTTTGTCTTATCCTGAAGAATATGGTGGAATGGATTTAGATTATTTCTATGATGTAGTCTTTAATGAAGAATTAGGACGAGTGAATTCTGGCGGATTTCAGATTATTCAGCAAGTGACGCAATACATGGCAGGGCCTTATGTCTTAAAATATGGGTCAAAAGCACTAAAAGATAAATATTTACCAGGAATTATTTCTGGGGAGAAATTATGTAGTATTGGCATCACCGAACCAGGTGCAGGGTCGGATGCACAGAATATTCAAACCAAGGCGATTCGAGCAGGCGACCATTATATTGTCAATGGCGGTAAAACCTTTATTACCAATGGTATTTATGGCGATTTTATCGTTACCGTCGTTAAAACAGACCCAACTGCTGGTGCTAAAGGCGTGAGTTTATTGGTGATTGAACAAGCGATGGAAGGCGTTTCTACTCGAAAACTAAATAAATTAGGCTGGCATGCTTCGGATACCGCAGAAATAAGTTTTGATAATGTCAAAGTCCCTGTCGAAAATTTAATTGGTTTAGAAGGTAGAGGTTTTGCTTACTTGATGAATGGTTTACAGTTAGAACGAACTTGTTTTGTGCCTAGTTCTGTTGTGTCGATGGAAGTAGCAATTGACAAAGCTTTACAATATATGTCTGAACGCTATGCTTTCGGCAAACCAATTAATCAGTTTCAAGTATTGCGACATAGAATCGCACAATTAGCTTCAGAAGTCGAAGCCCTAAAAGCATTTGGTTATTATTGCGCCAATTTATATGGCAATGGCGTCTATAATGTCAAATTATGCTCGATGGCAAAATTGATTGCTACTGAATTACAAGAAAAAGTAGCGACCCAATGTTTGCAAATGTATGGAGGTTATGGTTTTATCGAAGATTATCCGCAAGCTAGAATGTATCGAGATGTTCGAGTGGGAACAATTGGTGGTGGTTCGTCAGAAATCATGCGAGAAATCATTGCCAAAATGATGATTAATGATGTCAATTATGCCAAAGCACCACAGACAAATAAGGGCAAAGGAGTCGGCGGTGGTTTAATTTCTCATTTCACCGAAGACCATGATTTATTTAGAGAAACTTTCCGAGCCTTTTTGGAAAAAGAAGTTCGTCCAAATATTGACCAATGGGAAAAAGACGGAGAATTGCCAAGAGACATTTATAAAAAATTTGGCAAAATGGGCTTTTTCGGGATGACTTTACCCGAAGCTTATGGCGGCATGGGTGGCGATATGATGTATAATGTCATTTTCGATGAAGAAATAGGACGGATGAATTCTGGTGGTTTTGGTGCCTCTATTGGCGCACATCCACTCTTGGCATTGACCCATTTAAATGCAGAAGGAACGGAAGAAAAAAAAAAAAAATATTTAGTCCCAGGGATTAAAGGCAACAAAGTAGGTTGTTTAGCGATTACCGAACCTTTTGGCGGGTCAGATGTGCAAGCAATTCGGACTACTGCGGTTAGAGAAGGGGATTATTTTATTGTCAATGGGTCTAAGACTTTTATTACCAATGGTGTTTTGAGTGATTTCTTGATTGTGGTCGTTAAAACAGACCAAAATGCCAAGGGCGCAAAAGGGATTAGTTTATTAATCATGGATAGAGATTCAGAAGGATTAAGTGCGACCAAATTGGATAAATTGGGTTGGCGAGCGTCTGATACAGGAGAAATTGCTTTTGATAATGTCAAAGTACCTGTCAAAAATTTATTAGGTGACGAAAATAGAGGCTTCTTTTATGTCATGGAGCATTTTGTATCGGAGCGATTATCTTTAGCCGTTGGTGGATATGCCGCTTCCGAATATGCCTTAGAATTGACGATTAAATACTTAGCAGAAAGAGAAGCTTTTGGCAAAAAATTAAATCAGTTCCAAGTATTGCGACATAGAATTGCTCAAATGTCCACCGAAGTAGAATTGGTCAAACAGTTTACTTATAGCCTTTATAGAAGATACATGGACAAAGATTATTTGGTTAAAGAATCTTCCATGGCAAAATTATTAGGCACTCAATTAGCCGATAAAGTCATGACTCAATGTCTACAAATGTTCGGCGGTTATGGCTTTATGGAAGCCTACCCGATGGCTCGACTATTTAGAGACCATCGTTTAGGGCAGATTGGCGGAGGGACTTCCGAAATCATGTGCGAGATTATTGCCAAAACTATGATTGAAGACAAAGGATATGCTAAACCTAAAGTAGAAAAATTACAGCATGTTTAACTGGTAGCACAGGCTTTAGCCTGTCCCGTTAAGCGACCTTTAGGTCGGTGTTCCTTCCTTATAAAGAAAATAATTAATTAACGCTGGCCTAAAGACCAGCTAACCAAACAGGCTAAAGCCTGTGCTACCAAAATTAGCAAAAAATGTCAAAAAAATATACCGCCTTTAGAGTTACCGAAGTAGCCGAAAAACAATTCGAAACATCCGTTGAAAAATTGTCGATGGAGGAGTTGCCCGCAGGTGAAGTTTTAATCAAAGTTGCCTATTCTAGTTTAAATTATAAAGATGCCTTATCCGCAAGTGGCAATAAAGGCGTCAGTCGAAACTTCCCACATACGCCAGGCATTGATGCCGCAGGAACCGTTGAAGACTCCGATAGTGCCGATTTCAAAAAAGGAGACAAAGTTTTAGTAACTGGTTTTGACTTAGGAATGAATACCGCTGGAGGAATGGCGGAATATATCCGAGTGCCAGCTGCTTGGGTTGTGCCTTTGCCTGATGGTTTAGGATTGAGAGAAAGCATGGTTTATGGCACAGCAGGTTTAACGGCTGGATTGTCTGTTTACCAATTGATTTACCAAGGCATTAACCCTGATATGGGTAAAATTGTGGTGACTGGTGCAAGTGGGGGCGTTGGAAGTATGGCAGTCGCTATTTTAAGTAAATTAGGTTTTGATGTAGTCGCTGTCACAGGCAAAGAAAGTGCGCATGAGTTACTAAAATCTTTAGGCGCTACAGCATGTGTTGGCAGAGATACCTTAAATGATGAGTCGAGACGACCTATCTTAAAACCTTTATATGCGGGTGCAATTGATACCGTTGGTGGTAATATGTTAGCGACTATTTTAAAAACACTTCAATATAATGGGGTGGCTACTTGTTGCGGATTGGTCAACTCCCCTGCCCTATCAACTTCTGTTTTTCCTTTTATTTTGAAAGGCGTTCGGTTAATTGGGATTGATTCGGTACAATGTGATATTAATTTACGAAAAGTCGTTTGGAATCATTTTGCAGACGATTGGAAAGTCGATTATCCAGAAGATTTGGTAGATGAAGTTGGTTTGGATGGCTTGAGTGATAAAATTGCTAGTATTTTGAAGGGGCAAATTGCTGGGCGAGTGGTGGTAAAACTGTGACAAGATGACAGGTTTTAACTCCGTATTTTTATCGGAGATTATTCAGAATTTAACAGGATAGAAAAGAGGTAGCAAGCGATGTTTGGTAGTGCTACATTTGTAAGGCTATGTCTAAGTAAACCCCATAAGAAACATTGAGTTTATAAAATATTATAGCCTTACATTTATAGCACTACCCGATGTTTTAAACATCTAATGTAACCATGAGTGACGTTAAAAAATAACTTGTTAACTTTGAAAAATTAGTAGTAGCCGATATTTCGAATCTCCAGACTCGGAATCACTATCTGGTCGTCTCCTGACGACTGAAATATTGCTATTTTTTGTAGATTACGGTCGTCAATTAGTAGCTGAGGCTGTTTGTTTCCATACATTTTCGGCTAGTTTTCCATCAATTTTTATAGGGCTATCAATTGATTGAATGGCTAAGGAGATTTTCGCTTGTTCTGGTTGTGCCTTCGAGAAATTAGTCGCTAAAAGCAAAAAAAATAAAAAGGTAATTTTTTTCATATCGTCGGAAATTGAATTCGATTTGCCCCAAAAATATTAGAATTAGAGCCTAAGTAAAATTTAATTTTCAATTTTCAATTTCAAATTTTCAATTTTAAACCACCTTCGGCGGGAATCTGAGGTTAAATTTGAGATTAACGGTTATTGACATTTTAAAATATCGACAATTTGTTGGTTTTAAATTTTGTGTAAGCGCCTAAGGGACGAGAACAACCAGTTTTGATGGTTAGATAATCAACTGCTGCTCTTCCACCATTTTTATCAACTCCGCAGAAGTATGTACCTGCACGCCGCCTTTAATCCCTTGGGCTAATTGCACCATCGCTTTAGCAACCGTTTCTGCTTCAACAGGGGTATAAATCCCCAAAAGTCCATCCGTAAAACGATTAAAGATTGAAGTAATTCCGATGGCCATTTTTTCGCCAATTCGAGTTTCTGAGCGATTGCCTAATAATAAGGAAGGTTGTAAAATGTGGGTCGCCCAAAAAGGCAATCTTTTGACCGCCTCTTCCAATTGTCCTTTTGTCTTTGGATACAATAGAAAAGAGGTTTTATCAGCCCCAACAGAAGAAACCAATAATAACTGGTTCGCCCCATTCATGACGGCATGTTTGGCGGCATTAAAACTATAATCAAAGTCTACTTTTATAAAACCATCTCTACCTGCTTTGGCTCTAGTTGTACCTAAACATATAAATACATCATTGCCTTTTATGTCCTTAGCTAATTCCTCCATTTTTTCAAAATCAAGGATAAATTGCTTTAATTTTTCATGAGCAACTGGTAATTTTCTTCTGCCAAAACTCCGTACTTCTTGATAGGCAGCTCGTTGTAATAAGGCTTGCAGGCAATGTCCACCTATTAAGCCACTTGCTCCGAAAATAATCGCCGTCTTTTTATCTTTTAGTATAGTCATTGGTCAATTGTCATTAGTCATTAGTAGCACATCCTGTAAATCCTGCATAATCTTGTCATCCTGTAACTACGGGTGTGCCGCTACCCAAACCTCTCCATCTTCAAAAAATTCTTTTTTCCAAATAGGTACGGTTTCTTTCAAGGTATCAATAGCAAATTGACAAGCTTCAAAAGAGGCTTTTCTATGTGGAGTGGCAACTGCAATGACGACCGCAATGCCTTCTATAGCCAAAGTACCAACTCGATGATGAATGGATATTTTTTCTATGGGCCATTGTTCACAAGCACGTTGGGCTATTTTCCGCATTTCGGAAATCGCCATAGGCACGTAGGATTCAAAATCGAGTTTTACTACGCTTTTCCCTTTTGTTTGATTCCGAACCGTACCGATGAAAACATCAATGCCGCCTGATGACGGATTGGTTACAAAATCAATGCAATCTTGTGGAATTAAGTCTTTATCTAATATTTGTATGTCTATTTTTTCCAAGTATACTTCGTTTTTATTAACAACAAAATAGTAAAAAATCTATTTTTACTAAGCATTTCCTTTTCACAAATGTAATCACCTTCAAGCAGAATTATGAATGGATTCTATAATTTGCCAAAATTTGTTCAATGGATAATTGCCATTTTGTTAATGATTATCGGATTTGTTCCGATGATGCCCATTATGGCAAAACCTTACGGTTTGTTATTCTTGCCAATTTTAGCCCCAATCTTAAATCTAGTTTCCGTTCCTTTTTTCAGACTAATTGGGTACTATAAATACCTAACACCATTGGTACTATCTACGGTTCAAACTGATAAAGAATATGATTTACATAATGTATTTACTTTCGATTATTTGGTCAATTTTAAATGGGCAGACAGAGGTAAAAAAGTACAAAAAACTTTACTAGCTCATTATTTCAAAGCCCTTTTGGTCATTATTGACAGAATAGAAACGGAACAATTGCCTCCCTCAGTAAATATTGTCGGTCACAGTTATTTTTTTAGTGACCGAACTGCCCAAAAATTAGGATTTACCATTAGTAAGGCTAATTCCTTTTGGATTATCAACTCTTGTTTACAATTTATAGAGTTGACTTATTTGTATTCTTTTAGTCAAGGAAAATTAGCCTTTCCTAAGTTTTGGAAGGTGCAGCGAGCAGAGATTTCAGGTACAGAATTATTAAAAAAGAAAGAATATTTAGAAGGATTAGTCAATAAATTGGGTCAAGCCTAAAGTTTTTATTAATTTCCTTTTTCCAAATCCTATTCCTCTTTTAAATTCTATCAACTTGTGAAACGAAGAACCTTTATCAAAAATAGTGGTCTAACAATTTCTGCCTTACCAATTTTACCTGCGTTACACCATTTCAAAACCTATCGAATCGCCCTTATTGGCAGTGGTTGGTGGGGCATGAATATTCTTAGGGAAGCCATTGCTCACGGAAACTGTAAAGTAGTTGCCCTTTGTGATGTAGACAAACGTGCCTTGGATGCCGCCAAATTGGAGGTCGATAAATTAACCAATGACCGACCTAAAATCTACGAAGATTATCGAGATTTATTAGCTAAAGAAAAAGTGGATATTGCTATTATTGGCACACCCGACCATTGGCACGCCCTGCCTGCTATTGCAGCGATAAAAGCAGGCGCGCATTTATACTTAGAAAAACCTATCGGGCATACGATTGGCGAAGGTCGAGCTATTCTAAATACGGCTAGAAAATATGGAAAAACAGTACAAGTGGGCACGCATCGAAGAGTTTCTCCACATAATATCATGGCAATGGATTTTTTACGGTCTGGCATGGTCGGAAAAGTACACCAAGTCAAATGTTTTGTCAATTATAATTGGGCTACCGCAGGGCAAAAAGTAGCGCCTACCGCTATTCCAGAAGGTTTAAATTGGGATATGTGGCTTGGACCAGCGCCTTATCGGGAATATGCTCCTGGTATTCATCCTAAAGGTTTTCGTCAATATTTAGATTTTGCCAATGGGCAAATTGGAGATTGGGGGATTCACTGGTTTGACCAAATACTTTGGTGGACGGATGAAAAATATCCAAAAACCATTTATTCTACGGGTAATCGTTTTGTCAAAGCAGACAATACGGATGCGCCTGATGCACAATTAGCCATTTTCCAATTTGAAAATTTTACACTTCAATGGGAACATAAACTATTTGCTAAAAATGAAAACGAAGGACATAATATTGGTTGCTATTTTTATGGGACTAAAGGCACTTTGCATCTTGGTTGGTTAGATGGTTGGTCTTTTTATCCAAAAAATAAAAATGCGGAAGTTATCCATCAAAAACCTACTTTGAATACACCTGACCAACAAAATATCAAAGAATTATGGGCTGATTTTATGCAAGCGATTGAAAAAAATAAATTACCTCTCTGCGATATAGAAAAGGGACATTTAGCTACGAATATTAGTCATTTAGGTATGATTTCTTATAAACTTGGCCGAAGTATTCATTGGGATGGTTTGAATGAAAAAATTATTGATGATGTTGCAGCTAATGCTTTATTGAAACGGGAATATCGAGGGGATTGGGAATATCCTCAGGAATAGACGTACTAGAAAGGATGGGCTACGGATTTTCACGGATTAGATGGATGATGGACGGATTTTTTGTCCTATTAAAAATCTGTCCTCCATCTATTCAATCCGTCCATATCCGTAGTGTATCCTCCTAACTCGTCAAAATTAAAAAATTAAAAATCGCCTTTCAGGTCACGAAAAACTCAATTTATTTGTCAGTATTAAAATCTTTCATTAAAATTGACAATCATGAAAAAAGTACATTATTATTCAGGTTTATTTATTAGTGACGACGCAGGAATAAATTGAGCCACATTACTTGTTCTTATTTCCTTCTAAGAAATCTTGAAAAAGCCTTATGTAGCAAAGGCTATATGCGGTTTTTAAAGAATCCTTAGAAGAAAAAATAACTGCGTACTCTGGC
>JBGCFJ010000733.1:0-17643 GCA_045106885.1 Saprospiraceae bacterium | reverse complement strand
TCCTTAAAGGAAAAATGGACATTCAGCAATTCCTACAGACCGTTTCGAAGCTACGCTCCTTGATTTTTTACTAAAAGAGCAGCGCTCTGACCCCGTCTGTAGGAGTAATTAACCCAAAATTCCTTTAAGGAGCGTAGCTTCATCACCACAAAAAATAAATTGAAATCTTTTTGCGGTCAATATGCCTAAACACAGTTATTTGAACAGTCTCGCAGTTTTACAGTAGGCAGTATGTTTGAGTTGCAAACTGCCTACTGTTGACTGTAATATTGTTGACTGATTATTTTACTAACAACTGCTTATATTTAGCTGGATTATTAATCAACCCAATCGCTTCCTGTACCTCTGAATCATTTCTTAAACCAATCTGAATCTTACCGCTTTCAAAATAATATCTAGCAGCAATTTCTTTTTCGATTTGGTCCACGATTGCTCCTTTAAATTCGTACAAGTCATCTTTTTTGGCTTGTCTGATTTTTTCTTCAATCGTAGCAAGGTCTGTTTTTAAGATAGCATTATATTTTTCGTCAACTGCCTTATCTTTTAATTGAGCTAATAATTTTTCACTTTCGGTATCGTAAGCAAATTCTTTCTTTTCTAAATACCCAATAAAATCTTCAAATTCCTTAAAATGAAAATCTTTTACATCCGCAATCGTTTCATGCTTTAAGCAATATTGTGTGACGTAATCAAAAATTAAGTGCTTTTTATTAAGGCTTCCTAAGATTCTTTCGCTCTCCGTTTTATCTAAATATAAATCTGGTTTTACACCACCACCGTCTAATACTTTTCTGCCAGCTCTAGTTTTAAAAGGTGTTCTTAAAGAATCGGGAATGTTAATCGGTGTACCATCCGCATATTCCACACCTTGAATACATCGGCCACTAGGAATATAATATTTAGCGATGGTAATTTTTACTTTAGAATTATAGCCTACATCTTGGGTATTCTGTACCAATCCTTTTCCATAAGAACGCTGACCAACTAAGACCCCTCTATCTAAATCTTGGATAACTCCAGAAACAATTTCGGAAGCAGAAGCCGACCCTTTATCTACTAAAACAACTAATGGAATATCCGTATCAACAGGTTTATTCAAGGTTTTATAACTTCTATCCCAATCAATCACCTTTCCTTTAGTTGTTACAATTAATTCTCCTTTATTCACAAAAACATTAGATACATTAACCGCTTCTGCTAATAATCCACCACCATTTCCTCTAAGGTCAAAGACAACGCCTTTCATTTTAGGGTTATTTTCTTTTAATTTTTTGACAGCATCTGCGACATTTCTACCTGCATTTCTAGTAAAGGTTGTCAACGCTAAATAGCCTACTTCTTCATTTAACATGCCTGAGTAAGGCACATTTTCTACTTTAACTTCATCTCTAATCAACGTCATTTTTTGTTCGCCTTTAGTACCAGGGCGCTTAATAATTAATTCTACTTCTGTACCAGGGAAACCTTTTAAAAATCGGCTCACATCGGAAGAACGCTTGCCTGCTACTTCTTTGCCATCCACAGCAATCAGCACATCCCCTGCTTTTAAGCCTGCCTTACTAGCAGGGCTATTTTCTAAAGGCGCAGATACCGTTACGGCATCTCCAATTTTAATAAAGTCAGCACCAATACCTTTATATTTTCCTTCAGTAATATAGCGATAGCCTTCTATTTCTGATTCTGAAATATAATTGGTGTAAGGGTCCAACGCTTCTAACATGGCGTCAATTCCAATTCGCATCATTTTAGATGGATTTAAATCATCGACATAATGCGTATTTATTTCTTGGTATAAATTGGTGAAAATTTCTATATTCTTAGAAATTTCAAATAATTTATCATGGTCTTTAGTTACCGCAGCAACACTAAAAAATCCAACAAGGGCAACTAAACTAATTTTTGAAAATCTTTTCCAGTTCATTTTCTACTATTTTATATTGGTTAGTAGACATTGGTTTGGCGTTTCCCCACTAATGACTATTGACCAATGACTAATCTATATATCAAACGGAATACTATCTATTTATTGTTCATCTAATTTAAGAATAATCCTCTTTTATCTTTAATAATAGGTACTTACGGATAAAATATACATTGTGGTTCATCAACTCCGTTCCACAATTCTAATCTCCACCCGTCTATTTTGTGCCTGTTCCTTTTCATTCTTAGCTTTTGGGTAGCGCATTTCAAAATTCCCGTAACCTTGATAACTAATTCTCTCTGCTGGTATATTATTGGCTAATAAGTATTCATAAACCATTTTTGCACGGCGTACTGATAATTTAAAATCCCAAGATAAAGTATCTACTTTTGGATAGTTTGGTCGATTGATATGCCCTGCTATTTCAATTTTTATAGAATCATTCAATTCCATAAATTTTAATAATTTGGGTAACTCTGGAAGCGAACGTTTTAATAAAACAGCTTTGTTTCCTACAAAAAAGAAGTTTTTAATATCTACTTTTTCTCCTATGGCTACTTTCTTTAATTCGACTGAAAAATCAGTTTTTAGCGTAGGCGTTACTTTAAACATCTTCGTCTCGAAAAAATAATCCTTGGCATACACATCTATTCCTGCTACTGCGCCAAGTGGTAACAACGTTTCAAAATTACCAGCACTATCTGTTTGTAAAGAATCTCTAAGGTCTTTTGTTCGAATGATTATATTGGCAGGAATCGCTTCTCCTGTTTGATTATCTTTAATCTGCCCTATAAAAGGCAATAATTTTAGCACTTTAAAAACATCAATAGTTGCTCGTCGATTCAATTGTCTACCATCATCTGTATCATTATCAGAAGTCGGTTTTTCTTCTCCAAAAACTTGAACAGTAATGTCTTCGGCAGCTATTCCTTTTGTTATCAATAATGCTTTGACTGCATTTGCTCTATTTTCTGAAAGTGCCTTATTATTCTCAATAGAACCAATCGCATCTGTATGAGCCGTAATGTTTAAAGTATATTTTTTTAGGGGTTTTATTTGCTCCACGATATTTGTAATCGTAGAATCCGCACTGAGCGTGAGGTCATATTGACCAAAATCAAATAAGACTTTATCTGACAGGACTAATTTAGAAGAATCAATAATTTGTCCAAAAAGAGACTGGAGGAAAAATGAAAAGAGGAGTAGAACCAGATATTTTTTTAATTGCATCGCTGATAGTTTTTTCTACTCAAATAATACAAAAAGGCGGGAAAGTAACAAGAAGGAAGTTATTATTTGGGTAAGCCAAATAAATAATAACTTCTAAGTATTCGGACAGAATTGTTGTATTGCTATATTGTTTTACTGTTGTCGACTAAATAGCCATCATAACAATTTAACAATATAGCAATTTGAACAATTCAGTATTTATTTCTGATTATCTTGCTGAGCAAAAACTTTTTGTAATAATGGACTTGGTCTAGCACCTACGTCTTGGCGAATATTTCCTTCCTTTTTTTCTACCAATCCAAACATACCCACTAAAGCTTGTTTTGCTACATAATCATCCAATTCTGGATTTGCCTTCTTGACAAAAGGTAATTTATTATGTGCTTTTACCGCACCTCTCCAAGTTTCTCTTGCTTTGAACTTATCTAAAGAAGCGACAATGACTGGCTTAAATTCATTATACAACTGATCGTAAGTAGATTTCTCTAAATACCGAGTTGCTGCATCTCCTTCACCCATTAGAATATTCATCGCATCTTTAAAAGTCATTTGCTTAATAGCACTTATAAAAATAGGTTTTGCTTTAGTCGCCGCATCCTCTGCAGCTCGATTTATTTTTTCTAAAATATCTGCTTCAATATTAGAAAATCCAGGTACCGCTCTTAATTTACCCATTACTTTTTCTGCTTCTGTCGGCATCAAAATTTTATAAGGACTTTTATAATAACCGTCTTCAACAGAAAGAAAATCAACTGCTTCTCCCACTCCAATATTCAAGGCTTCTTTTAATCCATTACCAATTTCAGCTTTAGAAAGCCCACCACCTTCTCCAGTAACGACTTCTTTTGCTTTATTCAACAAACCTTTCAATTTCTGTGCTTCTACATTTGTGGAAAAGAATAATGCCCCTAGCATTAATAAAAAAGTCCAACGCTTAATCATATTATATTTTTTTAGTTTAGGAATCTTAATTTACATACGGCAAATAGAATGCCTGTTAATGGTAACAACGACCTTTAGACGAGATTAGTTATCCCAAAGGATATTAAAGGAAAGTTAAAATAAGTGGATTTGTAGGAGGCTTATTAAAAAGGACTTCAAAATAATTTAAATGACATCTAAAAATCGGCTATGCCACTCTGGTTCTGGCAGCATACAAACTTCTTTTTTGCCAAAAAAACGGTAACGATTAGCAGCAAACCAATTATAGAAGTTATCTCTAAATTTTTTAGGGAAAATTTTGAGCACATAAAAAAATCTAGAAAGCCCAGCTAAATCTCTTGCTACTATTAAAGAAACATCTGAATGCGTATATACTGCATCGCCATCAATTAAAACAACCGTACTTAAATCTTTGATTTTTACCTGATGCTTGGCTAATAATTGTTGGGCTATATCCGATTGTAAGGAAGCGAAATAAAACAACCCTTTTTTATCTCTTTTTAGAATAAATTGTACAAAGCCATCACAGACATTACAAACACCGTCAAATAACATGACTTTTTTCCCTCTTGGAATTAATATGGGAATTTTACGTGACATACAGTTTTATTACAGTTTATAAAAAAGAGTATCGAAGGAGAAACGTTATAGGGCAATGCTTTGTTTAAAACAAAATGCCAGACTTATTTTTTCCTACTTATTTAATCGACTTATTTTTCGTAAATTTGTACAGTTCATCATTTATCGTTCATCATTCATCATTCCAATAAATGGGTCAATTTGTCGTTTCCGCAAGAAAGTATCGTCCGCAAAGATTTGACGAAGTAGTTGGACAAGAACATGTGTCTAAAACACTCAAGAATGCCTTGCAGAATGACAAGTTAGCGCATGCTTTTTTATTTTGTGGACCAAGAGGTGTCGGAAAAACGACTTGTGCAAGAATCCTTGCTAAAGTACTCAACTGTGAAAATAGAACGGAAGATTTTGAAGCTTGTAATGAATGTGGTTCTTGTGCTGCTTTTAATGGAAGTGCTTCTTTTAATATTAATGAATTAGATGCCGCTTCTAATAATAGTGTCGAACATATTCGAGGATTGATTGAGCAAGTTCGGTTTCAGCCACAACAAGGACAGTATAAGATTTTTATCATAGATGAGGTACACATGCTATCTCAACAAGCATTTAATGCTTTTTTGAAAACGTTGGAAGAACCACCACCCTATGCTATTTTCATCTTAGCAACTACGGAAAAACACAAAATTATTCCAACCATTTTATCTCGTTGCCAAATCTTTGACTTTAAGCGAATTCAGATACCACGAATGGTGGAGCATTTGCAGCATATTTGCAAAGAAGAAGGGATTGATGCGGATAAAGATGCGCTACATATCATTGGGCAAAAAGCGGACGGTGCATTAAGAGATGCCTTGTCGATTTTTGATAGAATGACAAGTGTAGCGGGCAAGAAAATTGACTATGATAGTGTCATTGAAAATCTAAATGTCTTAGATTATGACTATTATTTTAAAGTAGTCGATGGGATGTTAACAGAGGATACCGCTCAAGTTTTATTGATTTTTGATACGATTTTCAAAAAAGGATTTGACCCAGATATATTCATCAATGGTTTAGCGGAACATTTAAGGAATTTGTTGGTCTGTAAAGATGCCAAAACTTTAGCTTTATTAGAAACGAGTGATTCCTTAAAAAAACGATATCAAGAACAAGCCGCATTAACACCAAATAGTTTTATTCTGACTGCCTTAAATATTGCTGCTGATTGCGACATCAATTATAAAATGGCACGCCATAAACGTTTGCACGTAGAAATGGCCGTTATTAAAATGACTTATATTGGTCGGGCGATAACTTTATCTAATAATCCCGCGCCAGTCATTATTGCTGAAAAAAAAACACCTGAGGTAAGCAATCAAGCAGTTGCTGCACCAAAACGAGTAGTTTCAACAACTTCTACTCCTACCAAGACGTCTTCAAAGGAAATTGAGCAAAAAACAGTTACGCCCATTCTTCCACCAGTCGTCGAACAAGCACCTACTAGTCCCACAGTAGCACAAACAAATATAGTTAGCGAACCAGAACCTGACGTACAAAAGGCAACTCAAAATAATAGCACCAATCGTAAAAAGACGAAATATGATATGCCTTCTTTAAGTATGATGGATGAGGAGGAAGAGGAAGAAGAAGAGGTTTCTAATACAAACATTCAATTAGATGCTACTTTATTAAATAACACTTGGAAAGCTTATATAGAACAGTTAGAATCGCCATCAGTAAGGGCAGCTTTTCAAAAATCAGAAGTAAGCGTAAAAGATGCTGTTACCATTGCGATACGAGTAGGTTCTCAGATGGCAAAAGGTATGATTCAGCAAGAAAAAAACCTGATTCCTTTTATTAGAAAGCGCATTCCTATTGCTAATTTGGCGATGGAAATCAATATTGACTCTTCTAAAGCTAGCCAGCTAGTTAAGCCTAAAAAAATATTATCGGTTAAGGAAAAGTATGAATTGATGCGGGAAAAAAACCCGATGGTACATGAATTGCGCTTGCGGCTGGATTTGAAACCAGATAGTCAGTAGCTTTTGACGAGTATAGTTTTGTCACTACATATTTCATAAAGCACGCATCGTTTTGACGAGTATAGCGTATCTTTTTACCACGGAGGAACGGAGTTCACAGAGAATATGGAGTTTTTTGACGAGTATAGTTTAAAAATAAAAGATTAAATAATATTGTCATTTTTATCAGTATCTCTCTTTCTATTTAAATCTCGACTTCTTAGCCTCTTAGCCTTTATGCCCTTCAGCCTCTCCGCCTGTCTGCCTCTACAATAAAAAATCCCTATGAACCATGCGAAGGTTGTCCATAGGGATTCCAAAATATACAATCTCAAATCGGGCTAGAGTATCGCATATTTTAAAGCGCTACAAATTATCGTAATCGTCTAAATGTAAAGTCTCAATTAAGCGAATTAATTTGTTGTGATATTCTTTGTCTGTAGCGTAGCCTGCTTTCCTCAAACCAACAGCCCAACCTTTGTAATCACTTCTGGGTAACTTTGCCAAATGCTTATACCTTTTATAGGTCAGCAATTTGCTGTGCGCCCGAAAACTTTCCCAAGAAGAGGCGTATTTTCTAAAGAAGTCTTTATGACTGTCGTCAGAAAAATTGGCACAATGTCCTTTTTTACATTTCTTGGAAAAACATTTGATACCAAAATGGTTGTTGTTTTTAGTAGCCAAAGGACTTTGGCCAGCGTTGGTTTCGATTAATCCTTGCGCCAAAGTAATACTCGCTGGAATATTAAATTTTTGCATTTCTTCTTGTGCAACTTTTGCAAAACGCTTGACATAAGCTATTTGCTTTTTTGCTTTTGCGGTAGTCGGAATAGACTTTCTTTTAGGTTTTGCTGGCACTGTAGCAAAAGTAGAAGAAGCTGGAGTAGTGCTCCTAAAATTATCTGACAAACTTAAGGAAGTGGTCTTAGCCACCGGACGAGAAGATGTGGCCGCCGCCGCTAATGGCTGTGCGCCTGTCCCCAGATTGATGTTAAGGTTTAAATCCTTTTTTAAAGCGAAAAATGTACAAACACCTAAAAATGCCAATTTAAACCAATTTAGGTGAAGCCAATCTTTAATATCTGCTTTTAATTGGCGAAGTGGTTTATAGATTTTTTCTTCTAATAAACGATTAATGTCCAACTCGTCAGGTAGTTGTTTGTAATCCATAGTTTCTAAATTTGAGATTGTGATAAAAGTCATTTTTAAATCAAAAAATGAAGAGAACAATTGATTTCCCTTATTTTTTGAGGTTTTGTGCTGTTCAGCATTAATTACAACTCAAATTTAAAACAAAAAGTTTTATAAAACAAAATAATTTAAAACATTTTTATTTTTAGAATAGGATACTTTTTTGTAACTATTTGATAGTCAGTATTTTATTATCTTTTATTTTGTTTTAAAATATTTATTAATAACATTTTCTGTTTGTTTTAAATTAGGACTAAAACCAGTGTTCTGATGTCCTCGATAAGACATATAGCTAGGCCATTTCCACCAAAGGATACCATTACACCATTTTTTGTTTTGAATACCTTTCAAAACCACTTCGTAACATAATTGCTGATGTGCCTCATTAAAAGGCCGCCCATCTTCTTTCGCATGTGGATTTTTCCAAGGCCTATCCACGCTTCTAAATCCGATTTCTGTAAAGACTAATTGTTTGTTGTATTTTTTACAAACGGCTGCTGCTTTGCCCATAATTTTATCAAAGGCATTGGTTAATTCTCGTTTAGATGGATTATCACTTTTGCTTAGAGGGTAATAACAGTTTAGTCCAATAAAATCTAAGGCATCCCAAAATTTTAGATTTTCAAATTCATCCCCCCAATTAGCAGCGTAGGTCAATTGACCGCTATAAATACCTCTTAATTTTTTAATTAGCTTTCGCCATTCTTTTTCTTTAGCTAAAGTCGCTTTTGCAAATTCCACCCCAATACAATAACTATCTAGTTCATTAATTTCCGCTAGTAGGGCATAATGTCTTGTCCAACGATAATAGTTTTCAAAAAAGGTCGCCCAATCTTTTTCATTTTTCATTTCAATATCTCCAGGCCAACTACGACCTACCCAAATTTGCGGCTTCAACATAGTAGACATACCCATTTTTTTAGCCTCATAATGAGAAAATAAAACCGCTTGGTCATTCTCTCCTCCCGTACTTTGAATAATAGGAATAGGGTCTGGTTTTTTAGGGTCACGCATATAAGAATAGGGAACAATGGCAATCGCATTTGAGCCAATTTCGTGCTGCCGCTGCAAAGATTCTTTCGCTAACTGAGAACCGTAGCCATTATAAACTCGATAACCTTCGTGGGCAAAATTGAAGCCTTTTAGATAAGGCAATTTTTGTTTAGTATTTTCAGCTATAGGTTGCACTGTTTCTTTTAAATAAGCCAACCATTCTTTGTCTAATTTTTCTAAATCGGTTCGTTGCCAATTGGCATAATTTTTTAAAAAAGTTGTTTTTCCAAAATGAGCAATCAAAAAATCAGTAAAAGAACCTGCCATAGCGCCCATGACTAAATAGGATTCCTTTTGGTAAAAATCATTATCTAACAATTCCTTTAAAGGAGGTAAATTATCGGATTGGAATAACTTATTCGTCCAGTATTGATAGCCTTTTTTCTGCCATATTTTTGTAAAATGATTGGCCAACCCTTCTTCTAAAGCGAGTAATTTTGGTTCACCCAAAGCTTTCCTAAATACCAATTTATTTTCAGCGTGATGACTACTACCTTTAAAGTTATCGTTCATAACCACTTCTATGCTATGCTCTTCATATTTAGCAGTGGCTTCTTCCATACTCGATTTTTGTAATCCTTTGGCTTCTATGGATGGATAAAAATGGTAATCAATTTTAGGTAGCTGGATAGGTTTTCCTAGAAAATCAACAATTTCAGCATAAGTCGCCTCACATTTCTCTGCAATTTGAGTGACGTCTGCTTTTGGTAAAGGCGAACTATGTGCAATAAATTGAAAATGTTTCGTTTGTAAAAGGGTATCATTTTTACCCGTAAAATCAAAATGAACCTTTTTATCTAATGCCCAAGTTTGCTCATTTAAGTTACCTGCTACTTTCATTTCTCCAGCTTGATGTACTTTGTATCCAAAACTCGACCACATCATTCGAGGTAAATTTTCTGGATAATAATCCATTAAAAACTGCTCAATTTGCTGATTGTCATTCCCCGTCAATAAATACATGGGCAAGGATTGATTATAAGGATTAGGATAAGGAAATAATTTAAAAATAGCGTCTTTAGTAGCATATTCTTTTTTATCAAAAACAAAAGAATTCGGACTTAATACAACAGGTAAATCTTGTTGCAATTTATCCAATAATGGATTATTGCTTACATTGCCAATAATCATTAAAATCTCTTTCTTTAAATGGGTTTCGGTTAGTTCCGTTTCCTTGACGCCCTTTACATACATATCAAACCGCTCATTTTTATTCATGGCCGCTATTCTAGTTTGGTAGAACCTTTCGGATGTTTTATTGGCGGGATAGACAAGGGTAAGGCTGTCTGCCTTTCTCAAGATACGCCGAAACGCTCTTCTTGTTGGTAAGCGGTTTTCATCTACTGCTGTTGCCTCTATTGTAGAGGGCGTTAGTTTCGTATGTCCACCAGAATTACAAGTTGATGAAATTAGAAATAGGGTAGACAGTAAAAAGGAAAGGCAACTTTGTAAAGTTAATTGATACATCGGGTATTATTTTTCGCAAAAGATAAGGCGTCTTTTTTGAAAAACATAATTGCTTAGGAGAAGTTGTTTAATGAATCAATAAATTTGTCTGGAAGATTGCTGGTATCGGTTGACTTTAATTTTGTCTATTAGATTATTTTCAACAATAGATTTATCGAATGGGGATGAGAATGCCAACGATAATATTAAATTATATACATCTATTTAGCAAAGCATACTAGTATGAAAAGTATCTTTTGTGGTTCAAAATAATTTTATGTTTTACACGCCTTCGCCCCATGCGCTCCGCCCTTTGCTAAATCTTTAAAACTCCCCCATCGCCTCATTAAAAACAACCGCCAAAACCACTTGCCCTACCGTCCATAAGGTCTTTTTATCAATCTTGCTCATATTATCATGAGTTGTATGGTGGTGTTTTACGAAAGTCTGCCCACTATCTTTGGGTAAGTTAATAATGTCAATCATCGGAATGCCAGCAATTCTATTGACAAAATAATGGTCATCTCCTATTCCTTCACCTAACTCATCTAAAAAATAAGCACCACGTCCCATTTCTGCTGCTAATTTCCAAACCTTATTCGTAAGTTCCAAGGCATATTGCATAGAATATATTTCTTTTCTAAAATGGGCATTTTTGCCACCCACCATATCTAATAAGATACCATACTTAGCTTTGTAATTTTTGACGTGCGGATTTTTTGACCAATACTGTGCCCCCAAACCATAACTATCTGTATCAGTTGGTGTTCCATAATCTTCTGCATCAAAAAAGATAATATCCACGCCCATATAATCAGGCAATTTTTCTAAATGTCTAGCAATTTCTAATAAAACGCCTACCCCACTTGCGCCATCATCCGCACCATCTACAGGCAAATCTCTTTTAGTTTCATCAGGGTCTTTATCCGTAATATGCCGACAGTCCCAATGAGCAGCTAGTATAATTCGTTGGTAGTGGTACACTTGTAAGGCTATTTCTAAGTAAACCCCATAAGAAACATTGGGTTTATAAAATATTATAGCATTACATTTATAGCACTACCAATTCGTTCTTTAGCATTTGGATTGTACTGTCCAATGATATTCGTACCATTCAACTTTTCTTGAGTATAGGCAGTCGCTACAAAATCTTGTTCAATTACTTGTGCTCCATGTTCTTTCAGTTGACGGACTAACCATTTTTTTGTCGCTTGATGTGCTTCTGTATTTGGTACTCTTGGTCCAAATTCCACTTGTTTCGCTATAAAATGATAAGCGGATGCGGAATTAAATTTAGGAATGGGCAAATTTTTTACTCGTACGATTGGCGTATCAATCGCTTTATCGTTTTTACAAGCAGATAGCGATAACAGAATAATTATTAGTGAAAAGCAATATTTCATTATTTGACTTTTAAGTGCGCTGTAATTTCAGGATAATTTAAATGTTACCTAAATTCATGGTCTTTATTTATCCATGGATAGTAAAAATAACCCACAGATGAATGAAGACCACGGATAACAGTAAATGAGTTTTCTATGAAATTCATCCGTTGGTAAAAAATAGACCAACGGATGAATGAAGGTAACGGATATGATATAATTATGCTTAAAATTTCCCCATCGCTTCATTAAAAATAACCGCTAATACAATCTGTCCAACAGCCCCTAAAGTTCGTTTATTAATATTTTCCATATTATCATTGGTTGTATGCCAGTGCTTCACAAAAACAGGACTGGTATTATTTGGGGTATTAATAATATCAATCATTTTGATACCCGCAATAGAATTTACCATAAAATGGTCATCTAAAATACCTGTGACAATTTCATCTGTAAAATAATTACTGTACCCCATTTCTCTCGCTAGTTTCCATACTTTATTCACAATTTCAGGGGCGTATTTCATAGACGTATCGTCTTTTCTAAAACGTGGATTTTTAGCACCAACCATGTCTAATAAAATACCATATTTAGGTTTATAGCCACTAACATGTAAATTTCTAGCCCAATATTGGGAACCTAAAGCCCAAGAATAACTATTGCCTGGTTTGGGGTCACCATAATCTTCTGCATCAAAAAGGACAATGTCCACGCCCATATAATCTGGTAAGGTGGCTAAGTGTTTAGAAATTTCTAATAAAACGCCTACCCCACTTGCGCCATCATCCGCTGCATCTACTGGTAAGTTTTGTTTTGCAGCATCAGGGTCATTATCCGTAATATGGCGAGAATCCCAATGTGCTGCCAAAACGATTCGTTTTTTGGCTTTTGGGTTATACTGGCCAATAATATTCGTACTATTTAATTTTTCTTGGGTGTAGGCAGTTGCAACAAAATCTTGTTCAATGACCGTTGCTCCATTCGTTTTTAATTCCTTCACTAACCATTCTTTGGTCGCTTTATGCGCTGCTGTATTTGGTACTCTAGGACCAAATTCCACTTGCTTAGCTACATAATTATAAGCCGCTTCTCTATCAAATTTAGGAATAGGAATTTTTTTCATGGCTACTTTTGGCGGTATCGTAGTGGTCGTTTGTTTGCTGTCTCCTTGACAGGCTGCAAAAAATAAAGCGAGTATTAATAAAAAGGATAATTGCTTCATCATAAAAGAGTAGGGTGGATGATAGTTAACTCAAGTTGCAGACAAGACGAAAGCTGGTAGCACAGGATTTATCCTGTCCCGTTCAGCGACCTTTAGGTCGGTGCACTTAGCTTTTTGGGTTTTAGTTCTTTTTTTAGTAGAATCAAGGATTAAAGACCTTGTAACCCAACAGGCTGAAGCCTGTGCTACCAGTTATCCACAACTTGAATTAGGTATAAATTTTTACAAACAAAAGTCTGTAGAGGTTCAAGATATAAGTAATTGATAGTTTAATCGAGTGTATTTTTTTGTTAAGCAAGGCGTTTTTTTTAGATAATAGCCGTAGCTCTTTGAGAAAAAAATAATGCAGCATAACGGAAAAAGACGCCGATTTAACCTATCAAGGGTTTATGTATTGAACCAATAATCAAAAAGAGTTGCAAAATACTATTTCTATACGGGGAAGCAGTCAAAAAAGGTGAGATTAACAAGATTTTAAAGACTTTTAAAGGGGCTTAGTGTAAAAGGCACACTAAAAGTTTTTAGTCTATTAAAAAAAAAGTAGATTTGTTTTCGCCGAATCATAGTAACCAATTTGGTTCTTTGACCAATCTCATGAAAAATCAGCCCGTCTGATGACTAGCGTCGTCGGATGAACTGATTTTGACCATCCGACGACACCCTCATCGGACGGTTAAAATCTTATTTCACCCTTACTTCGAAAAGTCGGAGGAGGTTGTCAGAGAACCACTATTTTTTGTTACTTCAATTGCTCATGTTGACCGCTTCCAGTTTACAGTCAACCGAATAAAATATTGTATGAGACTATTAACAAAAATCACCACCATTTTTGCCTGTTTATTATTATGGCAATGTACGACCGACCCTACCCCTACTATTGAACGCCCGCATAGTCCTTGGGTTTTTCGTTCTGTTTTAGACCAACAACCAAGAATGATAACATTGGCGTTGCACGACGATGTTTGGGCAGCTTATAGCACCCAAAATGCTGCCTTGTATAAAGTTTGGTCTGGTAGCGTCGAATTAGACGGAGCAGTATATACGACGGCTCATGGACCACAACCATTGAGTATTGGAGATGCTTGGTTTGTTAGTGACCACAAAACGCCTTGGTTAGTCAGTCGTGGCGGGAAAGAAGAAGCGGTTAAAGTTCAATATAAAGGACATCAAATTAAGAACGGACAAGCTATTTTAAAATATGAATTAAATTTAGCAGATGGCAATACTATTCAAATCACGGAACAACCTGAAGCAAAAATAGGAGCAACAGGTTTAGCAAGTTTTGAAAGAGTTTTTACGACTACCAATGTGCCTGATGGAGTGACAGTCGCATTAAAAACAAATGCCAGTTCCATTGTCGCAGCAGATAAAGTTACTAGTAATGGCGATTTTAAAGTCGTTAATACTTCGCCAAGAACAGCTAAAAATTTGACTACAGTAGATGTGGATGGACTCCTAACCCTTCATAATAATGGCGCTACTGCTTTGACTTGTGCTTTTGTCAAATCTCCACTGATTGCGGATACTAATAAAAAAGCCGATGCGGAGGAAGAAGAAAAACCATTAGGCGCAAGATTAATTGCTAGAAGTGATTGTAAGACTTGTCATAATACTTACGTAAAAACAGTTGGCCCATCTTATTTAGATATTGCTAAAAAATATCGGTATACTGATGAAAATGTTACCATGTTGGTCAATAAAGTACAGAATGGTGGTGCAGGAAATTGGGGCGAAGCAGCAATGAGTGCGCATCCCGATTTAGATGTAGCAGATGTTAAGAATATGGTTAGTTACATTATGGATTTGGATAAAGCCGAAGAGGCAAATCAAATTGCGATGGAAGCTACCAAAATAGCAACTACTGATTTGGTGAAAGGAGACGAAAGCATTCAAGCGAATGAAATGTCAATCGGGTCGATAGGAAAGGTCATTACCTTTGAAAATGATGTTAGAAAATTGGCAGATATTGATTGGAATGCCGAACCTGCCTTTACTTTTGTCTTACCAAATATTGATGCAGAAGGAGATGATTTTGGTCCATTAAAAGACAATTTTGCTATTTTGGCGGAAGGTTATTTAAATATTCCAAGTGGCGCTAATTTTGTTTTTCGTTTATTAAGTGACGATGGGTCTCGACTACTGATTGATGGCAAAGAAATCGTTAATCATGACGGCTTACACGGGGCAGATGCTAAAGACGGAGAAGTCGCTTTGGCAGAAGGCTACCACCCCTTCCGATTAGAATATTTTGAAAAAGGGGGCGGACAAGCCATTATCTTAAAATGGCGGTCTTTTTCAGATGGCGAATTTGTCACGATTCCATCTACGGCTTATGCCCATAAAAAAGCAGATGCACCAGCAGGAGGCGGGCAGTTAGTCAGCAATTCTACCATCCCTGGTGACCGTGCGCCTTTAAGAGAAGTGCATCCTAGTTATGATGTCAGTCAGGCAAGACCAGCAACTTTTTTACCTAAAGTCGGTGGTTTAGATGTTTTCCCTGATGGAAGAGTAGCCGTCAGTACTTGGGATTCTGAAGGAGCAGTTTATATTGTAGATAATGCA
The DNA here is from genome assembly GCA_045106885.1 of Saprospiraceae bacterium. Lineage (GTDB taxonomy): Bacteria > Bacteroidota > Bacteroidia > Chitinophagales > Saprospiraceae > JAFMDF01. The sequence continues at coordinate 2,118 of JBGCFJ010000733.1, read as the reverse complement.
GATTCTGGTGACCCTGCTAAAATGACTGCGACTAAAATTGCAACTGGATTGGCAGAACCTCTGGGTTTAAAAATAGTGGATAATGAAATCTACATCATGCAAAAACAGGAATTAACCAAATTAGTCGATAACGATAAAGATGGCTTAATTGATGAATATCAAACAGTTTGTAATGCGTGGGATGTAACAGCTAACTTTCATGAATTCGGCTTTGGTTTAGCTTATAAAGATGGGCATTTTTATGCGACTTTAGCTACAGGTATTTTACCTGGTGGGGCAAGTGCTTTAAATCAACCCAAACACAGAGGAAGTGCGGTAAAGATTTCTAAAGAAACGGGCGCAATTGAATTTGTAGCAAATGGACTAAGAACACCAAATGGCATTGGAGTTGGGGTAGATGAAGAAATTTTTATTGCCGATAATCAAGGCGATTGGTTGCCCTCTAGTAAAATTGTACATATCAGTAAAGACGCTTGGTTTGGTTCTCGTTCGGTAGATTTTGAAGGAACAGCTAATCTAAAAGAAAAATTACCTGTTGTTTGGTTGCCACAAGATGAGATTGGTAATTCGCCAACGACGCCTTCTTATATCAATGATGGGCCTTATAAAGGACAATTGATTCATGGCGAATTGACGCATGGTGGTATTAAAAGAGATTTTGTAGAAAAAGTAAATGGCGAATATCAAGGTTGTGTGTTCCGATTTATTCAAGGATTGGAAGCAGGCGTCAATCGCTTGGTTTGGGCACCAGATGGTTCCTTATACATCGGAGGCGTAGGCTCGACAGGAAACTGGCGGCAAAATGATAAATTATTTTACGGCTTACAACGCCTAAAATATAATGGCAAATCGACCTTTGAAATGTTAGCCGTTCGAGCTAAATCGAATGGGGTAGAAATCGAATTTACCGAACCACTACAAGAAGGACAAGGTTGGAACGAAGCCGATTATGACATTCAGCAATGGCGCTACGAACCAACGGCTAATTATGGTGGCCCAAAATTAGATTTAGCCAATATGGATATTTTATCCGTTAATGTTTCTGACGACAGAAAAAAGGTCTTTTTAGAATTGGCTGGCATGAAAGAAAACCACCTAATTTATGTCCATTTACTCAATCCTTACGTGAGTGCAGAAGGGCACAGTTTATGGACTTCCGAAGCTTGGTATACGATGAATCAAATCCCACAAAATAAGCCTGGTCTTAAAACAACACAATCGGGGAAGATTGCACCAAATACCTTAACTGCCACAGAAAAAGCGGCTGGTTGGCAATTATTATTTGATGGACAAACCACTAAAGGCTGGCGGAATTTCAAGAAAGAAACAATCGGTGCTAGTTGGAAGGTAAAAGACGGCGCTTTATTCTTAGACTCCAAACAAAAAGACGGTGGTGGCTGGCAAGCCCAAGATGGAGGCGATATTATCACAGACGGACAATACGAAAATTATGAATTAAGTCTAGAATGGAAGATTGCCAATTGTGGCAATAGTGGGATTATCTTTAACGTCGTCGAAGGCGCAGAAAATGAGTATGTTTGGCATACAGGTCCAGAGATGCAAATCTTAGACAACGCTTGTCATCCTGACGCCCGAATCGAAACGCATCGAGCAGGCGATTTATACGATATGATTGCTTGTAAATACGAAACTGTTAAACCTGCTAACCAGTGGAATCAAGTTCGTTTAATCATCAATAATGGTAAAGCCGAACATTGGCTAAATGGTAAAAAATTAGTGGCCTACGAAATGTTTACAGAGGAATGGACAAAAATGATTGCCAATAGTAAATTTAAAGATATGCCTGATTTTGGGAAATCTCGGAAAGGACATATTGCTTTGCAAGACCATGGGGATAGGGTTTATTTTCGGAATATTAAGGTGAAGGAGTTGTAATAATTTAATTATAATTTAGCACATTGCTTCTAATCCCGAATGGGATTGAACTTGAATAGCCCTGTATGTAAATGCAGGGGATAAAAAGTAGCAATCTAATTTCACAACTCTGGAAGAGTTGAACGTGATTTTTTATGTTCAACTCTTCCAGAGTTGTGGAATCTATTTATTCATCGTCTTCACCGCATTGCATACGGTGTTATTCAAGTTTAATCACTTCGT